>NZ_JBIMKV010000002.1:0-112010 GCF_051860985.1 Nevskia sp.
GCCCGGCGGCGCCAAGCTGCAGGCGCAGATGAAGAACGTGAAGCCGGAGAAGGAGATCAAGCGGGCGGTGGCGATCATCAATTCGATGACCAAGCAGGAGCGCCGCTATCCAGACCTGATCAAGGCCTCGCGCAAGAAGCGCATCGCCACCGGCGCCGGCGTCGAGGTGCAGGAAGTCAACAAGCTGATGCGCCAGTTCGACCAGACCAAGGAGATGATGAAGAAGCTCCAGGGTGGCGGCATGGCCAAGATGATGCGGGCGCTGGCCGGCCGCCTGCCGCCGGGCTTCGGGCCTCCGGGCCGTTGATGGCGGCAGTCGCGCTGCGGATCGCCGACTGCGATCCCGGTGATCCCCAGGCCGCAGCGCTGATCGCCCGCAGCGACGCCTACATGGGCGCGCTGTATCCGGCCGAAAGCAATCACTTCGATGGCATCGACACCTTGCGCCAGCCCAACGTGCGCTTCGTCGCCGCGTGGCAGGCCGGGCGGATGGTCGGCTGTGGCGCGGTCAAGCGCCTGCCCGGGCCGCCGGCCTACGGCGAGATCAAGCGGGTGTTCGTCGCCGAGGACTGCCGAGGCCAGGGCATTTCCCGGCGGATCATGGCGGTGCTGGAGCAGACGTTGAGCGACGCCGGCATCGGCCTGGCCCGGCTGGAAACCGGCATCCACCAGCCGGAAGCAATTGGTCTGTACCGCGCGCTCGGTTACCACGAACGCGCGCCGTTCGGCGCCTACCAGCCCGATCCGCTGAGCCTGTTCATGGAGAAGCGGCTCGGCTGAGCCGGCCGAACCGTGCACTCAGGTCGGCGGCATTCTCAGCAGGTCGTCCGGGCGGTCGATGTCGAGCCCGGCCGCCGCCAGCGGCACGGCGGTGACGCGCGCTGCCTGCGCCTTCACGACGGCGCGGGCGCCGTCGTCACCATCGAGTGCGGCCAGCGCCGGCAGACAGTCGGCCGGAAACAGGCATGGCGGGCCGCGGTTGTCGCCGAAACCGGACACCAGCAATCGGTCCGGCGACTGGCGATGCAGGTCGGCCAGGCGTCTGAGGTCGAAGCTGGTGACCTGCGGCAGATCGGCCAGCGTCAGCAGCAGCCCGGACGGTGCGGCGCGCTTCGCGAGCAACGCCTCGACGCCCTGGGCGATCGAGCGGCCGATGCCGCGCCACCATTCGCTGGCCTCGACGATGGCGAGATCGAGGCCAACCAGCTCGGCGCGCACCAGTTCGCCATGGGCGCCGATCACCATCTGCACCGGCAGGCCGGTTTCCAGCGCGGTCAGCGCCGCGTGGCGCACCAGGGTGCAGCCGTTCGGCAGCCGCGCCAGCTGCTTGGCGCTGCCGAAGCGGGTCGCAGCCCCTGCAGCCATGACCATGATCACGGGGGCGGCATTCGGCGGGTTCATGCGTGGATCGGTCCGGTGGTCTGGCTGAGCGATTCTGCCCGCCGACCGCTGGTGAGTGCGAGGATTTCGGCGCTGATCGCCAGCGCGATCTCCTCTGGCGTCTCGGCACCCAGATCGAGCCCGGCAGGTGCCCGCAGCCGTTCGGCCGGCAGGCCCGACCCGTCGCGCAACCGCTGCACGCGGCTGCGGGAGCCGAGCGAGCCGAGATAGGCCAGCGGCGTTTCGGCAAGCGCGCGCAGGTAGTCGATGTCGCGGCTCAGGTTGTGGGTCATCACCACCGCGAACGTGCGGGCATCGGCGTCGATCGCATCGCGGATGGTCGCGGCGCTGGCCGTCACCCGGCGCACGCCGTCCGGCAGCACGCCGGGCGGCACGCGGTCATCGCGATCGTCGATCAGCGTCACCTGCCAGCCCAGCACGGCAGCGATCCGCGCCAGCGCCACGGCCGCAGCGTTGATGCCGACGATGAACAGCGCATACGGCGGGATCAGCGCTTCGAGCAGCGCCTCGTAGTGATTGCCGCCGTGGCTGAACGCGACGACGGCCGGCGGGCCGGGCGGGTGTTCGAGCATCTGGTCGGCGAGCACGCCGCTGATCAGCCCGGCGCCGAATTCGTTGACCATGATCCGACCTTCGTCGATCACCATCCGGCGCGGCTTCGGTGCCAGCACCCCTTGATCGCGGCTGAACACGGTGGCCAGCACGCCGCTGCGGCGGGCGTCGAGGCAGCGGGCGGCGGCGTCGAGAAAGGCGAGGTCGGCGGTCCGGGTCAGCGGCTCGATCAGCACTTCGAGCGTGCCGCCGCAGCCCAGTTCAAGCAGCACGTCGAGGCCGGATTCGCGGT
This sequence comes from Nevskia sp., assembly GCF_051860985.1. NCBI lineage: Bacteria > Pseudomonadati > Pseudomonadota > Gammaproteobacteria > Nevskiales > Nevskiaceae > Nevskia > Nevskia sp. The sequence continues at coordinate 2,246 of NZ_JBIMKV010000002.1, forward strand.
CGTAGCGGACGATGCGGGCAGCGCCGTCGGCGATCACCTCGCGCGCCCGGCCGATGATGTCGGCTTCCGGGCAGCCGCCGGACAGGCCACGCACCACGGTGCCGTCGCCGCAGACCAGCATCCGCGCGCCGGCGCGGCGGAAGGTCGAGCCGCTGGTGCGGGTCAGCGTCGCCAGCGCGCCGCCGCCGCTGGCGAAGCCGCTGTCGGCCAGCCGGCGCACGCCGGCCAGCAGGCTGCCGAATTCCTGAGGGGTGTTCATCGTGTCGGGGCAGGGGTGCGTGCGCGATCAGCGGCGATCCCGCGCGGCGAGCGCCGGACGACGCGGGACGGCACGCGCCGATCGGCGCGCCGTTGCCTGCGTCGTGCCCGCGTGCTCGTCCCGGGCGTCGCTGTGCGGGCGCGGATCAGGCGCTCAGCTGGTTGCCGAACGGCAGCTTGCGGATGCGCTTGCCGACCGCCGCGAACACCGCGTTGGCAACCGCCGGGCCGACCACCGGCGTGCCCGGTTCGCCGACGCCGGTCGGCTTTTCCGCCGACGGCACGATGTGCACCTCGATCACCGGCATCTCGTTGAGGCGCAGCGGCTGGTAGTCGGCGAAGTTGCTTTGCACGACCGCGCCCTTGTCGAAGGTGATCTCGGATTTCAGGATCGCCGCCAGGCCGTAGCCGATGCCGCCTTCCATCTGCGCGCGGACCACGTCCGGATTGATCGCCAGGCCGCAGTCGACCGCGCAGACCACGCGATCGACCTTGAGCTGGCCGTCGGCATCGATCGACACCTCGGCGACTTCGGCCACGAAGGTGTTGAACGATTCGTGCACGGCGATGCCGCGGCCGCGCTTCTTGCCGGCGACTTCCGGCAGCGGCGTGCCCCAGCCGGATTTCTCGGCGGCCAGTTCCAGCACCTTCAGGTGGCGCGGCTGCTTTTCGAGCAGCGTGCGGCGGAAGGCGACCGGGTCCTGACCGGCGGCATGGGCCAGTTCGTCGATCATGGTTTCCATCGCGTAGGCCGAATGCGTGTGGCCCACCGAGCGCCACCAGAGCACCGGCAGCGGGTAGTCGACGCTGTGCAGCTCGACCTGCAGGTTGTCGATCGCATAGCGGGTGTCGGACACGCCTTCGACCGAGGTGTGGTCGACGCCGTTGTGGACCATGTACTGTTCCAGCGGCGTGCCCTTGGCGATCGACTGGCCGACCAGGCGGCTCTGCCAGCCGGTGACCTTGCCGTCGCGGTCGAGGCCGGCCTTGATGGCGTGCACGAAGGCCGGGCGGTAATAGCCGCCGCGCAGGTCGTCCTCGCGCATCCAGACCATCTTGATCGGCGCCTCGACGCCCTTGGCGCGAGCCGCCTTGGCCAGCGAGGTCGCTTCGACGATGAAGTCGGACTTCGACGACGCGCGGCGGCCGAAGCTGCCGCCGGCGTAGACCTGCTTGATCGTCACCTGCTCGGGCTTGAGGCCGAGAATGCCGGCCGACACCTGCTGGTCGATGGTGTGGAACTGCTCGCCGTTCCAGATCGTGCAGCTGTCGGCCTTCAGGTCGACGACGCAGTTCAGCGGCTCCATCGGCGCATGCGACAGGTACGGGAACTCGTAGACCGCCTCGATCGCCTTGGCCGGCTTCTTCAGTGCGGCGGCCGCATCGCCGCGCGTCGCCGCGACGGTGCCGGGCTTGCCGGCAAGCGCCTTGAACTCGCGGAAGATCTCGGCGCTGCCCTTGGTGAACGCGGCTGCTTCGTCCCATTCGATCACCAGTGCGTCGCGCCCTTGCTTGGCGACCCAGGTGTTCTTCGCCAGCACGGCGACCGCCGCCCGGGTGGTGCCCGGCACGGCGTCGACGCGAATCACATCGACCACGCCGGCCACCGCGCGGGCCGCTGACTCGTCAACCGATTTGATCGTGGCGCCCCACTTCGGCGCGTGCGCCAGCACAGCGACCAGCATGCCGGGCAGCTGCACGTCCTGCGTGAAGATCGCCGTGCCATCGGTCTTGGCCTTGGAATCCTTGCGCGGCGTGGCCGTGGTGCCGATCAGCGTGAAGTCCTTGGGCTCCTTCAGCTTGATCGCTTCTGCCGCCGGCACCGGCTGCTTGGCCGCACTTTCAGCGAACTGGCCGAAGCTGGCTTCCTTGCGGCTGGCCGCGTGACGGATCACGCCCTTGGATACGGTGATCTCGCCGGCCGGCACCTTCCACTGCTCGGCGGCGGCGGCGACCAGCATGGCCCGTGCCGACGCACCGGCATTGCGCATCTGCAGGTGAGCATCGGCCATCGCCGTCGAGCCGCCGGTGCCCTGGGCGCCGAGCAGCGCGTTCGCATACTTCTTGGCGTCGGCCGGCGCGGCCTCGACCGAGACCTGCGCCCAGTCGGCGTCGAGTTCTTCGGCGGCCAGGGTGGCCAGGCCGGTGAACGTGCCCTGGCCCATCTCGAGGAACTTGGCGATCACCGTCACCGAGTTGTCTGCGCCGATGCGCAGGAAGGCGTTCGGCACGAACGGCGCGATGTCGGCGGCGCTCACCGCTGCCTTCTCGCTAGTGCAGGCCACCGGCCCGAAGCAGATGCCCAGCGCCAGCCCGCCGCTGGTCTGCAGGAAGCCGCGCCGGCTGACGTTGATCAGCGGTGCGCGGGTGCTGTCGTCGTCTTGCTTCGTCGTCTGGCCGGCGAAGCGCTTCATGATGCCCATGGGTCTTGCTCCGGTCAGGTTCAGGCCAGCGCCTTGGCGGCGTCGTGGATCGCGGCGCGGATGCGCACGTAGGTGGCGCAGCGGCAGACGTTGCCGCTCATCGCGGCATCGATGTCCTCGTCGTTCGGCGTCTTGTTCCTGGCCAGCAACGCCACCGCCGACATCATCTGACCCGACTGGCAGTAGCCGCACTGGACCACATCGAGCTTGCGCCACGAGGCCTGGACGGCGGCGCCGACGTTGTCGGTGACCGCGCTCTCGATCGTCACCACGTTCTTGCCGGCGGCGGCCGCCACCGGCGTGACGCAGGCGCGGATCGGGTTGCCATCGAGATGCACGGTGCAGGCCCCGCACTGGGCGATGCCGCAACCGAACTTGGTGCCGGTCAGGCCGACCTCGTCGCGGATGAACCACAGCAACGGCATCGCGGGATCGCCGTCATGCGTCTTCTTGACGCCATTGATCGACAGCTCGGTCATGAGAGGGCTCCAGGGGGCAGGTGATGGCCGCCATCATAAGGAATCGGGGATGGCTGGTGTGAACGATCGGTAACACGATGCATGATCGGTGCCGGTCGCTCGATCCGCCAGTCCGGTTGCCGCCCTGTCTTTCAATTCGGGGGGGCTGCCATTACAATCCCGCGCTTTCGCGTACCCTGCGGCAGCATTTCCCCGAGAGTTCAAAAGATCATGATGAAGATTCGTCTGGCCCGCGCTGGTGCCAAGAAGCGTCCGTTCTACCACGTCGTGGCCACCGACAGCCGTTCGTCGCGCGACGGCAAGTTCGTCGAGCGCCTGGGCTACTACAACCCGAACGCCCGCGGCGGCGAGCAGAAGCTGGTGATCGATGCCGCTCGCGTGGCCTACTGGCAGCAGAACGGCGCGCAGGTGTCCGAGCGCGTGGCCTTCCTCGTCAAGGGCGTGCCGGCCGTCGCCGCAGCCTGATGCCGGAATTGTCCCGCCGGGTGACGCTCGGTCGCGTCGCCGGCGTGTTTGGTGTCAAGGGCTGGGTCAAGGTGGTGTCGAACACCCGCCCGGCGGACAACCTCCTGAAGTATCCGCAGTGGTGGCTGGGCGCTGACGAGGGTTACCTCGCGACGCTCGTCGACGCGAAAGCGCAGGTCAACGGCATCATCGCCCAGCTCAGCGGCCGCGATGGCCAGCCGATCACCGATCGCGACATCGCGGCGCGGCTGGTCGGCAAGGACATCTCGATCGATCGCGCGGAACTGCCGCCGGCGCCGCCCGGCAGCTATTACTGGGCGGACCTGATCGGCATGACGGTCGTGTCCGGCCAGGACGAGCCGCTCGGCACGGTCACCGCGATGATGGAAAACGGCGTGCAGGACGTGCTGGTGCTGAACGACGGGATCGTCGAGCGACTGATTCCGTTCGTCCAGGGGCCGATCATCCTGAAGGTGGATCTGGATACGCGGCGCATCGTCGCCGACTGGTCGCCGGACTACTGAAGATGAAGGTCGAGGTCATCACCCTGTTCCCGGCGTTCGTGGAGCAGGTGATCACGGCCGGTATCCCGCGCAAGGCGGTCGACACGGGTGCCTTGCAGTTCCACGCCCGCGACCTGCGCGACTACAGCGAGGGGGCCGATCGCCGGGTCGATGATCGTCCTTACGGCGGTGGCCCGGGGATGGTGATGGAGCCGGGGCCGCTGAGCGATGCGATCACCGCTGCGAAAGCGGCGATCGGCAGCAGCGCCAAAGTCATCGCGATGAGCCCGCAGGGCGTCGCGATGAGCCAGGCACTGATGAAGCAGTTGAGCGCGGAGCCGGGACTGATCCTGATCTGCGGGCGGTACGAGGGGCTGGACGAGCGGGTCACGCCGCAGATCGACCTCGAAGTGTCGCTAGGCGATTTCGTGCTGTCGGGCGGGGAACTCGCCGCGATGGTGCTGGTGGACGCGGTGGCGCGGCTGCTGCCGGGCGTGCTGGGGCATGAAGGGTCGGCGGAAGCCGACAGTTTCAGCGTCGGCCTGCTCGACCATCCGCACTACACCCGCCCGCCGGTGTGGCGCGACGCCGCGGTGCCGGAGGTGCTGTTGTCCGGCGACCATGCGAAAATCGCGCGCTGGCGTTTGAAGCAGGCGCTCGGGGCCACCTTCCTGAAACGGCCTGACCTGATTGAAAAGTTGTCGTTGAGCGGTCCCCATGCCGAGCTGCTTCGGGAGTTTTTGTCCGAGCGCTCCGGCGAGAAAAACCAGACGTCGAAATGACGTCATCCATGAACGAGGTGTTGTGACATGAGCAAGATCATCCAGCAGCTGGATGCGGAAACGATGGCCGGCAAGGTCGTTCCGGATTTCCGTCCGGGCGATACCGTCGAAGTGAAGGTGAAGGTCAAGGAAGGCGACCGCGAGCGTCTCCAGGCCTATGAAGGCGTGGTCATCGCCAAGCGTTCGCGGGGCGTGAACTCCGCGTTCACCGTGCGCAAGCTGAGCCACGGCGAAGGCGTGGAGCGCGTGTTCCAAACCTACAGCCCGCAGGTCGCCGAGATTCTCGTCAAGCGCCGCGGCAGCGTTGCCCGCGCCAAGCTGTACTACCTGCGTGGCCGCCAGGGCAAGGCAGCGCGCATCAAGGAAAAGCTCAGCTGAGCCGACGCGGCACTCGGCTTTTCCCGAAAGCCGGCATCGGAAACGATGCCGGCTTTTTTGTGCCCGACGTTCCTGCCGGCGACGGTGCCGGCGGGCTCTTGAAAGCGCCGGCAGCTGAACCCAACAAGCCGGAGCTGGCCCCTTTCACCGAGACTTGCCGATGACCACCGAAACCACCAATCCGCCGCAGCAGCACGAGTTCCAGACCGAGACCCGCCAGCTGCTGAAGCTGATGATCCACTCGCTGTACTCGAACAAGGAGATCTTCCTGCGCGAGCTGGTCTCGAATGCCTCGGACGCCGCCGACAAGCTGCGCTTCCTCGCGATCCAGAATCCCTCGCTGCTCGATGGCGATGCCGAACTGGCGGTCGATCTGGTCGTCGACAGCAAGGCCGGCACCTTGACCGTCCGCGACAACGGCGTCGGCATGAGCCGCCAGGATCTGGTCGACAACCTCGGCACCATCGCCCGCTCCGGCACCAAGGCGTTCATGGAACAGCTGTCGGCCGACGCCAAGAAGGACGCCCAGCTGATCGGCCAGTTCGGTGTCGGCTTCTATTCGGCGTTCATCGTCGCCGATCGCGTCACCGTCACCTCCCGCAAGGCCGGCGAAACGCAGGCCCATGTCTGGGAATCGACCGGCGAGGGCAGCTATTCGCTGGAGCCGGCCGAGAAGGCCGGGCGCGGCACCGACATCACCCTGCATCTCCGGGACGACGAGAAGGAATTTCTCGAAGCCGGCCGCCTGGGGCACCTGGTGCGCAAGTACTCCGATCACATCGGCCTGCCGGTGCGCCTGAAGGTGGACGACGGCGAAACCGAAACGCTGAACAAGGCCGCTGCACTGTGGACGCGGCCGAAATCGGAGCTGACCGATGGCGACTACACCGGCTTCTACACCCATCTGTCGCACGATCCAGAAACGCCGCTGACCTGGGCGCACCAGCGGGTCGAAGGCAACCTCAGCTACATCTCGCTGCTGTACATCCCGAGCGCCGCGCCGTTCGATCTCTGGGATCGCGACAAGGCGCGGGGCCTGCAGCTGTACGTCAAGCGCGTGTTCATCATGGATCACGGCGCCGAGCTGCTGCCGGCCTACCTGCGCTTCGTCCGTGGCCTGGTCGATTCCGATGACCTGCCGCTGAACGTCTCGCGCGAACTGCTGCAGGGCAACCGCAACGTCGAGAAGCTCAAGGCGGCGCTGACCAAGCGGGTGCTGGATCTGCTCGACGACATGGCGCGCAACAAGCCGGACGACTACGTGAAGTTCTACGGCATCTTCGGCGCCGTGCTGAAGGAAGGCCTGATCGAGGACCAGGCCAACCGCGAGCGGATCGCCAAGCTGTGCCGCTTCGATTCCACGGCGTCGGTCGACGGCGCCAAGGTGGCGCTGGCCGACTACGTCGCCCGGATGCCGGAAGGCCAGTCGAAGATCTACTACGTCACCGCCGACACGCCTGCCGCCGCGCGTGCCGTGCCGCACGTCGAAGGCTTCCGAAAGAAAGGCTGGGAAGTGCTGCTGCTGTCCGACCGCATCGACGAATGGGTGGTCATGCACCTGCACGAGTTCGACGGCAAGAAGCTGGAATCCTGTGCTGCCGGCGGTGCCGATCTGGAATCGGCGGTCGCCACGCCGGACAAGGAAAAGGCCGAGACCGAGTTCGCGCCGCTGCTGGAGCGGATCGGCAAGTCGCTGGCCGGCAAGATCGAAAGCGCCCGGCTGTCGTCGCGCCTGGTCGAGTCGCCGGCCTGCCTGGTGGTGAGCGACTTCGGCTTCAGTCGCCGGCTGGAAAAGATCCTCAAGCAGGCCGGACAGGCGGCACCGGCGCTGCCGCCGGTGCTGGAAATCAACGCGGAACATCCGCTGGTGGCACGGCTCAAGACCGCCGCCGATGCCGAGTTCGACGACCTGGCCGCGCATCTCTACGACCAGAGCGTGCTGGCCGAAGGCGGCCAGCTCGAAGACCCGGCCGCCTTCGTGCGCCGTCTCAATGCGCTGATCCTGTCATCGGCCGCGCCGGCCGACGCCGCAAGCCGGATCATCGTCGACTGAGTCGCGCGGGCGGTTGGCGGCGGCGTCAGACAGCCGTCGCCAACGAGCCGCGCTGCTGTCGTCTGCGGGTCCAGTGCCACCCAGGGCCGCTGCCGCCGGTGTCGGAACAGCGGCCTTTTTGCGTCTGGAATCAGTGATGTCGGCACGCCGTGCAGGTTGCCGGGCAGCGCCTCCCGGACGGGAACGGAAGTTGAATCAACCCCGCCGGGCTGCGATCGGAGAACCGGGTGAACCAGCGGGAGGCGCGACAGCCGTCGCCACGAGCGGTGCAGGCGCGCGCCCGCCTGCGGCCGTGGCGTGGCCGTCGCGGCGCGGGCGGCGGCTCGGTGATCGCGCCGCTGGTGGTGGTGATGACGCTGGCGCTGCTGGCCCTGATGTTTCCGTTCGCGCTGATGGCGCCGCATGTCCGCATCGCCGAGACGCTGCAGTCGCTGCAGCTGCGGTCGTCCACGCGCCGCCGCCGCATGCCTTCGGGGCCTGCGGCGATGTCTGCTCATCGGACGGCAACTGTCGCCACATCGTGCTGCGTGACGGCATGCACGGCGGCGACCGGGTCAGCCACACGGCGCTGCTGGCGGCGGAGTCCTGCCAATGAGACAGGCGCGCGTCAGCGCAGCAGGCGGATCGTTTCCAGGTAGCGCCGCTTCCAGACCGGCGTTTCCACCGCCACCAGGCTGACCTGCCGGCCGCTGGCCGGGGCGTGGATCATCCGCCCGTCGCCGAGGTACAGGCCGACGTGCAGTCCGCCGGAATTCTCGAAACGGTAGAACAGCAGATCGCCCGGCTGGGCGTCGTCGAAGGCGATGCGGCGGCCGGCATCGCGCTGCGACGCGGTATCGCGCGGCGCCAGCACGCCGGCCTCGCCGTAGGCGTACTGCACCAGCCCGCTGCAGTCGAAGCCCGAGGGATCGCGGCCGCCGTAGACATAGGGTCGGCCGAGCTGGCCGAGTGCGGTCTGGATGATCTGCTGGCGGATGCCGGGGTTGTCGACCACCGGCGCGCTGCCACAGGCGGCCAGCAGCAACGCCAGGCCCGCCAGCAGCGCGATCCGGAGCCGCCGAACGCGCATCGGGCTGATCGCGCCGCGCCGCCTCAGCCGCCGTGCAGCTTGTCCAGATAACGCTCGGCGTCGAGCGCGGCCTGGCAGCCGGTGCCGGCCGAGGTGATCGCCTGGCGGTAGACGTGGTCCATGACGTCCCCGGCTGCGAACACGCCGTCGATGCTGGTCGCGGTGGCATTGCCTTCGCTGCCGCTCTTGACCTTCAGGTAGCCGCCGGCCATGTCCAGCTGGCCGTCGAAGATGCCGGTGTTCGGGCTGTGGCCGATGGCGACGAACACGCCGGCCAGCGGAATCTCGCGGGTCGAGCCGTCGACCAGGTTCTTGACCCGCATGCCGGTGACGCCGGTCTCGTTGCCGAGCACCTCGTCCAGCGTGGCGTTCCAGATGATCTCGACCTTGCCCTCGGCCTGCCGCTTGAACAGCTTGTCGTGCAGGATCTTCTCGCCCTTGAACTTGTCGCGGCGGTGCACGACGGTGACCTTGGCGGCGATGTTCGACAGGTACAGCGCTTCCTCGACGGCGGTGTTGCCGCCGCCGATCACCGCGACTTCCTGGCCTTTGTAGAAGAAGCCGTCGCAGGTCGCGCAGGCCGACACGCCCTTGCCCTTGAACGCGTCCTCTGACGGGATGCCGAGGTACTTGGCGCTGGCGCCGGTGGCGATGATCAGCGCATCGCAGGTGTAGCTGCCCGAGCCGCCGTTCAGCGTGAACGGGCGCTGCTTCAGGTCCACCGATTCGATGTGGTCGTAGATGAACTGGGTGTCGAAGCGTTCGGCATGGCGGCGCATGCGGTCCATCAGCTCCGGGCCCTGCAGGTGCTCGACATCGCCGGGCCAGTTGTCGACTTCGGTGGTGGTCATCAGCTGGCCGCCCTGCTCGATGCCGGTGATCAGCACCGGCTTCAGGTTGGCGCGGGCGGCATAGACGGCGGCCGTGTAACCGGCGGGACCGGAGCCGAGGATGATCAGCGGGTGATGGTTGCTCATGGGTTCTTCTTGCAGTCCGGCGCCGAGGCCGGAAAGGGGCGGATGACGAGGCGCGAAGCATAACCAGCCGCGCCGGCCGGTGGCGGTCGGCCGCCGTCGTGCGGCGCCGACGGCCGGAAAGCTGGGGCCGGCGCCGCCGTTTTCCAGTCCTGCCGCAGCGCCGCTGTGGGCCGCTGCGCCCGTGCCATACTTTTCACGACCTCCTTGCCTTCGCCACGGATTGCCCCGCCGATGAATGAGCCGCGCCCCCTGATCGTCCGCCTGTTCAACTGGATCTGGACGCTGATCGTGTTCTGCTTCCGCGCCATCGTCGTGGTGTCGGTGCTGGTGATCGTCGTCGGTCTGTGGGCCGGCTCGCGCAACCAGGTGCCGACGGTCGAGAACAACATCGCGCTGGCGGTGATTCCCACCGGCGAGATCAGCGACCAGGTGATCGACGATCAGGGCCGCGCCTTCGTGCGCCAGTTCAGCGATGCCAAGCCGGCGCAGACGCCGCTGCGGATGATCGTCGACGCCATCGAGGCGGCCGCTGTCGACAGCCGCATTCCCTCGCTGGTGATCAAGCTCGACGAGATGGCCGACGCCGGCCTGCCGCAGCTCGAGGAGATCGCCGTCGCCATCCAGCATTTCCGCGCCAGCGGCAAGCCGGTCTACGCGTTCGGCGACAACTTCGACCAGAAGCAGTACTTCCTGGCCGCGCAGGCCGACGAGATCTCGGTCGACCCGTTCGGCGCCGTGCTGCTCGAAGGCTTCTCGGTCTACACCAACTACTTCAAGGACGCGCTCGACAAGCTCGGCGTCGAAATCAACGTGTTCCGGGTCGGCGAGTTCAAATCGGCGGTCGAGCCGTACGAGCGCAACGACATGTCGCCGGAGGCGCGCACCGCCAATCAGGCCTGGCTCGGTGATCTGTGGTCGCTGTACGGCGCGTCGGTCGGCAGTGCCCGCAAGCTGACGCCGGATGCCGCCGATCGCTACATCGCCGGCATGTCGGCCGGCCTCGCCAAGCACAAGGGCGACCTGGCCGCGTACGCGCTGGAGGCCGGCCTGGTCAACAAGGTCGAGACCCAGGCCGAGTTCCGCAAGCGGATGATCGAGCGGGTCGGCGAGGACCGCCAGCACGGCTCGTTCCGGCAGATCGACGTCGGCAGCTACTACGCCGCCGTGCAGGCCGAGAAGGCGGCCGGCGGCCGCGACCAGGTGGCCGTGGTGGTGGTGCAGGGCGAGATCGTCGACGGCGAGGGCGACGAGATGCGCGCCGGTGGCGACACCATCGCCGAACTGCTCGATCGCGCGCGCCGCGACGACCACGTCAAGGCGGTGCTGCTGCGCGTCAACTCGCCGGGCGGCAGCGTCTTCGCCTCGGAAAAGATCCGCCGCGGCGTGCTGGCGCTGAAGGCGGCCGGCAAGCCGGTGGTGGCGTCGATGTCGACCCTGGCGGCCAGCGGCGGTTACTGGGTGTCGATGAACGCCGACCAGATCTGGGCCGAGCCGACCACCATCACCGGCTCGATCGGCATCTTCGGCCTGATCCCGACCATCGCCCAGCCGCTGCAGAAGCTCGGCGTGCATACCGATGGCGTCGGCACCACGCCGCTGGCCGGGGCGTTCCGCATCGACCGGCCGCTGGGCAGCGAGGTGAAGACACTGATCCAGCTGCAGATCGAGAAGGGTTATCGCAACTTCATCGAAGGCGTTGCCGAAGGCCGCAAGCTGCCGGTGGCGCAGGTCGACACCATCGCCCGCGGGCGCGTCTGGAGCGGCAAGGCGGCCAAGGAGCTGGGGCTGGTCGACTCGCTGGGCGGCTTCCCGGAAGCCGAGGCGGCCTTGGCGACGCTGGCCGGCCTGGCGCCGGGCAGCTATCGCCTGAACGAGCTGCAGCCCGACCGCGACCTGTTCAAGCAGCTGTTCGGCGATCTGTTCGGCGCCCGTCAGGGCCGCTTCGCGACGCTGGTCGAACAGCTGCCGGCGACCGGCCTCGGCGGCTCGGCGAAGGCGCTCGGCAGCGCGCTTCTGCGTCTCGACGATCCGCAGCGGGTCTACGCCTACTGCTTCTGCACGCCGCAGCTCGGCGGCCGCTAAAGCCCCTGGTGCGCCCGCCCGAGGCGACGGGGGCGATCAGCGGCCGTCGTCGCCCTCGGCTGGGGGCGCGGCGGCGCTGTCGGCGGTGCGCGCACGGTCGTGGCGCAGCCGCGCCAGTTCATCGCGCAGTTCGGCGATCTCGAACAGGATGCGGTTGATGCCGGTCTCGTTCTTGAGATTCACCGCGAAGTCGGCGTCGGCATGCAGGCGTTCCTTCTTGGTCTGTCGGTTCTGGCTCATCATCAGCAGCGGTCCCTGGACGGCGACCAGGAAGGCCAGGAAGAAGTTGAAGAACTGGTACGGATAGGGGTCGAACTGCAGCGCGGGGATCGCGTTGATCGCGGCCCAGATGCCGGTGCCGACCGACAGCACGATCAGGAACGACCAGCTGCCGTTCCATTCCGCCACCCGGTCGGCCAGCCGCTGCGCCCAGGTCAGCTGGGCATCGGCTTCCTTGTTGATGTCGCGCGAGGCGGTGGAGCCCAGCAGATCGGCCGCCACCCGCAGGCGTTTCGACATGATCGCCAGCATCGCCACGCCGACGCGCGGCGAGCCGTCGAGCTGGCGCATCAGATTGTCGCGGGTCAGTTCCAGCAGGTCGGCACCGCCGGGCGAATCGACGCTGGCCATGCGCGGCGCGCTGTCGATCAGGGCCATCTCGCCGACGAATTCGCCAGCGCCCAGCTGTTCCAGCACCACCGGCTTGAGCCCCGGCCGCGCAGCCGGCAGCAGCACCCGCACCGAGCCGCGCACCACCACGTACAGAGCCGCACCCGGTTCGCCGCGGACGAACAGCGTTTCACCGGCGGCCAGCCGGCGCGGCGTCATCCGCTCGGCGATGCCGAGCAGGTCCTGCTCCGGCAGTTCGGCGAACAGCGGCACGCGGCGCAGCAGGTGCAGGTCGTGGCTCAAGGCAGTGCTCCGTCTCGGATCGGATCAGGCTCGGCGACGAGGCTAGCAGGCGGCGACGCCTGCGTTCGGTTCAGCCGGCGCTGACGCGCATCGACAGGTCGACCGCGCGCACGTGCTTGGTGATCGCGCCGATGGAAATGCGGTCGACCCCGGTTTCGGCCAGTTGGCGGATGGTCGCCAGCGTGGCGCCGCCGGAGTACTCGATCAGGGTCCGGCCGCCGCCGGCACGATGGGCACGGGTCAGGCGCACCGCTTCGCGGATGTCGGCATCGCTGAATTCGTCGACCAGCAGCAGGTCGACGTCAGCGGCCAGCGCGGCGCGCGCCTCATCAAGCGTCTCGGCCTCGGTCATCAGCGGTACGCCGGCGTCGAGCGCCCGGGCGGCGGCGATCGCCTGGCCGATGCCGCCAGCGGCAGCGATGTGGTTTTCCTTGATCAGGATGCCGTCGTAGAGGCCGACCCGGTGGTTCTGGCCGCCGCCGCACAGCACTGCGTACTTCTGGGCGTTGCGCAGGCCGGGCAGGGTCTTGCGGGTGTCGACGATCGCGGTGCCGGTGCCGGCCACGGCATCGACATACTGGCGCACGGCGGTGGCGGTGCCGGACAGCGACTGCAGGAAGTTCAGCGCCGTGCGCTCACCGGTCAGCAGGCTGCGCGCCGCGCCGTGCAGGCGGTACAGCTGCTGATCGGGCACGACGCGGTCGCCGTCGGCGACGTCCCACTCGACGATCACCGAGGGATCGATGCGGGCGAACACCGCGTTGACCCAGGCCACGCCACAGATCACGGCGGCTTCGCGCGAAATCACCCGTGCCGAGGCGCGCTGGCCGGCCGGCACCAGCTGGGCGGTCCAGTCGCAGATGCCGACATCCTCGGCGATCGCCTGGGCGACGACCTGATCGAGGTCGGTGACGTAAGCGGGCAACGGCATGGCGCGATCAGGCGGTCAGCAGGAATTCGAGCAGCGCCATCTGCGCCCACATGCGGTTCTCGGCCTCGTCCCAGACCACCGACTGCGGGCCGTCGATGACTTCGGCCGACACTTCCTGGCCCCGATGGGCCGGCAGGCAGTGCATGAAGATGGCATCGGCCTTGGCGCGCGCCATCAGCGGCGCATCGACCTGGTAATCGGCGAAGGCGATGACCCGGCGGTTGTACTCGGCTTCCTGGCCCATGCTGGTCCAGGTATCGGTGACCAGCAGGTCGGCGCCGTTGGCGGCGAAGGTGGCGCCACGCATCTGCTCCACCGAATCGCCGGCCTGCTTGATGATCGACTCAACCGGTTCGAAACCCTTGGGGCTGGCGATCCGCAGCTTGAAACCGAACAGCGGGGCCGCCTCGATCCACGAGTGGCAGACGTTGTTGCCGTCGCCGACCCAGGCCGCGATCTTGCCGGCCGGGTCGCCACGGTGCTCGAACCAGGTCTGCATGTCGGCCAGCAGCTGGCAGGGGTGGTGGAGATCCGACAGGCCGTTGACGACCGGCACCCGCGAGGCGGCGGCGAGCGCTTCCTGGTCGGCCTGGGAATCGTTGCGGATCATGATCGCGTCGCACATCCGCGACAGCACCTTGGCGGTGTCCTCGATCGGCTCGTCGCGGCCCAACTGGGTGGCGTTGGAATGCAGGAACAGCGCGTGGCCGCCGAACTTGGCCATGCCGGCCTCGAAGCTGACCCGCGTACGCGTCGAGTTCTTGGTGAAGATCATCGCCAGCGTCTTGCCTGCGATCGGCCCGCTGCGGTTCGGGCCGGCCTTCTTCAGTTCGATGGCGCGCAGCACGATGCCGCGCAGCTCCGAAGGCGTGAAATCGCTGAGCTTGAGCAGGTGACGGGTCATTCTCGGGGTCCGGTGGAGGCACGCGCCGGGTCACGGCGGACGGCGTGCGGTGTTCAGGCATCTGGCGGACGCGCCGCCGTTCGGTGGGCCAAAAACAAAAGGGGCCGCAAGCGCGACCCCCTCGAACCATAAATGAACAGCCTGTGTGCCGTCCATGTCCCGGCGCCTGGCCGGAACAGGGACGGCCGGCGATCAGTTCAGGTTCTTCTCGACGAATTCCCAGTTCACCAGCGCCCAGAAATGCTCGAGGTAGTTCGGACGCGAGTTGCGGTAGTCGATGTAATAGGCGTGTTCCCAGACGTCGACCGTCAGCAGCGGGGTGTCGCCATTGGTCATCGGGTTGCCGGCGCCGGTGGTCGACACGATCGCCAGCGTGCCGTCACCCTTCTTCACCAGCCAGGCCCAGCCCGAACCGAAGGTGCCGATGGCCGCTTCGGTGAACTGCTTCTTGAAGTCCTCGACGCCGCCGAAGGTCTTGACCAGCGCATCGGTCAGCTTCTTGCCGGGGGCGGTCTGGTTCGGCGTCAGGCAGTGCCAGAAGAACGTGTGGTTCCAGATCTGCGCGACGTTGTTGAACAGCTTGCCGGACGACTTCTTGATCACGTCCTCGATCGAGGCGTTCTCGAACTCGGTACCGACGATCAGCTTGTTGGCCATGTCGACATAGGCCTTGTGATGCTTGCCGTAGTGATACTCGAAGGTCTCGCGCGACATGTGCGGTTCGAGCGCTTCGCGGGCGTACGGCAGTTCCGGCAGGGCAAAGGTCATGGTGTCTCTCTTGAGCGATAGGCGAATAGTCGGGTTCGGTGCGTGCGTCAGGCTCCCGACCGGCAAGCGGCGTCACGTCCGATGGCGCGATTTTAGCATCGCCCTGTAACCAGGCGGACGGCTTGAATGTAGCCGATCCGCCCGGATGGTAAAATCCGTCATCCTCCGCGGTATCGATCACGGGAAACGCTCAATGGACGCACTCGAAAGAATCAAGCAGCAAGTCACCCAGAACCCGATCATCGTCTACATGAAAGGGACGCCCGATTTCCCGCAGTGCGGCTTCTCGTCGCGTGTGGTCAAGGCGCTGAACGCCTGCGATGCCGAGTACGCGTATGTGAACATCTACGAAGACGAGGAGATCTACCGCGCCCTGCCGAAGTTCGCCAACTGGCCGACGTTCCCGCAGCTGTACGTGAAGGGCGAGCTGGTCGGTGGCTGCGACATCACGCTCGACCTGTTCCAGTCCGGCGAATTGCAGAAGATGCTGAAGGAAGCGACCGTCACCGCCTGAGGCCGACGCCTCGGCACCGGAAAACGCCCGCCCTGCGCGGGCGTTTTCCGTTTCGGCCGCCGCGAGCGGCCCGTGTGCTCAGTCGTCCGGAAACGCGATGGCCTGCACTTCGATATCGCAATCGCCGGCCGGGCGCCGCCAGGTGGCGACATCCCCGACGGCCAGGCCGATCAGCGCCCGGGCCAGCGGCGACGTCCAGCTGATCAGGCCCGCCTCCGGTTCCGCCTCGTCCTCGCCGACGATCCGGTAGCGGGTTGTCGCGCCCTGTTCGTCGATCACCGTGACCCGGGCGCCGAACGCCACCCGATCCGCCGGTCGCGGGCCGCCCACCGGCTGCGCCGAGGCGATGCGTGCCACCAGCCAGCGCCGTTCGCGATCCAGCGCGGCGCGGCGCTGGCGATGATCGACCGCCTCCGGCGCCAGGCGGGCGATGTCCGCCTCGAGCGCGCCGAGACGGGCCTGCAGCAAGGCCAGCCCTCGCGGGGTGACGTAGTTCGGATGGCGACTCAGCGGCAGTTCGGGCAGGTCTTCCGGCGCATCGCCGTCGCTTTCGCGGACATGGGCGCGGCTCATCGCAGCAGCTGTTCGCGCAGGAACGCCAGTGTCCGGTCGAGGGCCGCGCGGGTCGGCTCGCCGGCGGTGTCGATCAGATGCGTCGTCAGCACGCTGTGGGCGCTGCCGAAGCCATCCGGGTTGGCGTGGCGGTCGGCGATCTCGATGCCCTCGAAGGCGTCGCCGAACTCGCGCCGCAGGCGTTCGAAGCGGCTGCCCGGACACATGAAATCGCCCTTGAAGCGCAGGCCGAGAATTCGCGCGCCATGCTGGTCGATCTTCTCGTGGGCTGCTGCCAGTTCGGCCGGCGACACATGCAGCGCGTCGCGCCGGCCGGGCAGTGCGCCCGGCAGCGAGGGCTGTGACAGCACCGGCGCGATGACCGGCGCGTCGAGCATCATCGCCAGCCCGAAGTTGCCGGTCAGGCACATGCCGATCGCGCCTACGCCGGGCCCGCCGCATTCGGCGTGGGCTTCGCGGGCCAGCGCCCGCAGCCAGTCGACGATCGGGCTCGACTGGTTGGCGGCCAGCACGCTGAATTCCCGCGAGATGCAGACGCGCGCCAGCGAAGCGGCGAGATAGCCCGCCGAAATCGGCCGCATCGGGCTGCCGAACAGCTGCGGCAGCCAGACGCTGAAGCCAGCGTCGGCGACCCGCGTGGCGAAGGCCGCCACCTGCGGCGTGATGCCGGGGATCTCGCTCATCACGATCACGGCCGGACCGCGCCCGCGCCGGAAGACGTCACGGGTCTCGCCGAGAAGGGCATGCGGCGCGGAAACGAAACCGGGAATCGGGGCAGCGGTCATCGCGAAGGCTTCCGGGGCGGGTGGAACGGATCAGCGCAGCAACTGGTACGGGCCGCCCTTGGCCAGCGCGGCGAGCCAGGCCGGGCGGGCCTGGATGCGCGCCAGGAAGGCCTGGATATTCGGGTAGCCCTGGCCGGCGCCGCCGCGCGCCACCGCCGCTTCGAGCGGAAAACTCATGATCACGTCCGCTGCCGTCAGCTCCGGGCCGGCGAACCAGCCGGTGCCCGCCAGCGCCTGCTCGATCACCGTCAGATGCAGCTTCAGGTTGGGATCGAGATACCACTGGCCGACGCCTCGGGCGATCGCCCGGGCCACTGGCCGGACCAGCCACGGCGTCGGTGCCACCGTGGTTCTGGCGAAGATCAGCTTCATCACCAGCAGCGGCATCAGCGAGCCTTCGGCGTAGTGCAGCCAGTAGCGGTACTGGCGGCGCGCCGGGCTGCCGGCCGGTGGCAACAGGCGGCCGTTGCCGTGCCGTTCGACCAGGTGTTCGATGATGGCGCCGGTCTCGGCGATCACTTCGCCGTCGTCGCTGATCACCGGCGACTTGCCCAGCGGGTGCACGACCTTCAGTTCCGGCGGCGCCAGCATGGTTTTCGGGTCGCGCGTGTAGCGGCGCACCTGGTACGGAACAGCCAGTTCCTCGAGCAGCCAGAGAATGCGCTGGGAACGGGAGTTTTCCAGATGGTGGACGAGGATCATGGCGACCGGGCCGGAATAGGGAGCCGACAGCGTAGCCGCCGCTGCATCCGGACGCAGCCGGTGGCGCATCTCAAGGCCGCGCACTGCACAGGCTGGCTGGCAGCGCCCCACCCACGAGGAACCGCCGGATGACCCCCTTTCCGCGCGCTGCGCTGGCGCTGTCGGTCTTGCTGATATTCACGGCCTGCACGCGCCATGACGATGACTCCGAGCCGGCCCCTCGGCGCGCGGCGACCGTGCATTTCGGGCACGGCGACGGTGCCATCGGCATGGATGGCGATGCCGTGGTGATCGAAGCCGGCGGCACGCCGGACCGGGCCGTGGTGAGCCCGGATGGTCGCCTGACGATCGGCGGCGTCCTGATCGACACCGACAGCACCGGACAGGCGGCGCTGAAAGCCTACGACGCGGCGGCAGTGGCGATGAAAGGCCACGCGATCGCCATCGGCCGGACCGGTGCGGCGTTCGGCGTCGACGTGCTGCAGGACGTGGTGCGTGGCTTCTTCGACGCGCAACGGATGGAGCGGCTCGGCGAGCGCGCGCGGGCCGGCGCCAAGGGCCTGCGTGCCAGCCTGCGCGACCTGTGTACGCGGATGGGCACGCTGCACACGGCCCAGCAGGCCGCCGCTGCGGCGATACCGGCCTTCCGCCCGTACGCCGTGCTGGACCCCGAGCAGGTGCGCGACTGCTACGAGGAGATCGACGAGCAGGCCGACGACGCGGCGGATGACGCCGCCGCCGACGACGTCGACGGCCCAGTCCGCGATGCCGATCCGGCCGCCGACGTGCGGGCTGCCGGTGAAGTGCTCGTCGCGGCCTGATTCGCAGCTGCGGTTTCGGCCGCCCTCACCCGACTGCGTTCAGGCCGGCAGCACGATCCGGAACACGGTGCCGGGCGCACCCGGCTCGACGCTGATCCGGCCGCGGTGCAGGTCGACGATCTTCTTGCAGATGGTCAGGCCGATGCCGTTGCCGGGGTACTTGTCGCGGGCATTGAGACGCTGGAAGAGCACGAACACCTGGTCGGCATGGCGGGCGTCGATGCCGATGCCGTTGTCGCGCACGCTGATGATCCATTCGCCGCCGGACGGCCGCGCACCGATCTCGATCTTCGGCGTGTCCTCGGCGCGGAACTTCACGGCGTTGCCGATCAGGTTCTGGAACAGCTGCACCAGCTGCCGCTCGTTGCCGGGCACGGTCGGCAGCTCGCCGACGCGCACCAGCGCCGATGCCGCGCTGATCGCGCCCTGCAGGTTGGCCAGCGCGGTTTCGACGACCCGGTTCAGATCCACCGGCTGGGCCGGCTCGCTGCCGCGCGAAACCCGGGAATAGGCGAGCAGGTCCTCGATCAGGCTCTTCATCCGCTGCACGCCGGCGGTGACATAGCCGATGTACTCGTCGGCGTCCGGGCCGAGCTTGCCTTCGTAGCGGCGCTGCAGCAGCTGCGCGAAGCCGGCCACGGTGCGCAGCGGCTCCTGAAGGTCGTGCGAGGCGACGTAGGCGAACTGTTCCAGCTCCTGGTTCGAGCGCACCAGCTCGTCGGCGCGCGCTTTCAGCTCGGCTTCGTCGCGCTTGCGGGCGGTGATGTCCTCGGCGGCGGCGACCACCGCGAAGATCTCGCCGTCGCGGCGCAGCGCAGCGGTGGAAAACTGGATCACCACCACCCGGCCGTCCTTGCGGGTGATCGACACCACGTGGTCGGTGATCGCGCTGCCGCCTTCCAGTGTGTCGCGGTATTTCGGCAGCAGCACGTCCAGCTGGGCGCGATCGGCGATCAGGCCGAACCAGCGCATGCCCAGCAGCTCGTCGAGCGCGTAGCCGGTGATCTCGCAGGTCCGCCGGTTGGCGGTCATGAAGCGGCCGTCGCGGTCCATCGTGTAGATCGCGTTGGTGGCGTTCTCCATGACCTTCTCGCGGAACTCGTTGGCCGCCTTGAGCGCCACTTCGGCCTCGCGGCGACGGGCGATCATGTCGTTGAGGTCGGTGGCCAGCACGCCGAGTTCGTCGTTGGAGTGGATCTCGATGCGGGTGTCGAGATCGCCGCCGGCGACCCGGTGGGTGCCGTCGCGCAGGCTGTCGATGCTGCTGCGGAGATCCCGGGTCACCAGCCAGGCGACGGTCAGCGACAAGGTCAGCAGCACGCCGGCGACGCCCAGAATGATCGCCAGCAGCAGCCACTGCAGGCGCCGCGAACCTTCGGCAAGCACGGCTGAAAAGGCCTGCTCCAGCGGCGTCACCCGGCGGTTGATGTCATCGATGCGGGCCAGCAGCTGGCGCCGGGTCGCGGCGTCGAGCGGTCCGGCGCGCTCGGCGCGGATCATCTGCTCCGACACCGCCAGCAGTTCGAGCACGCAGGTGTCGGCCTCGGCCCAGATGTCGATCGCCCGGGCCAGGAAGCCGAAGCCGCGAAAGTTGCGGAACAGGAAGATCATTTCCGGGATGTCGGCGGCCGGCACGCCACCCGCCAGAAAGCCCTGGTAGACGACCACTTCGTCGTAGTCCGGCCGGCTCATTTCCAGCCGTGCGCGGCGGTCGCCCAGCGGCATCGCGATCGCGGAGCTGAACAGGACAAGGGCCTGGCGATCGCCGGCATGCAGGTAGCGGGTGATGCCGTACACGGCGTCCTTCTGGCCCTTCGACCACTGGCTTTCGGCGCCGACGTAGGCGCGCACGCCGGACGACACCGTGAACGACAGCGCGACGATCGCCAGCGCGGCGCTGGCCGAGGCGAGGAACATCGCCACCATCACACCCAGCTTGGCGCCGATCGACAGATCGCGGATGCGTTGACCGAAGGATCGAGGAGGGCGGCTCACGTCTGCGGGCTCGGTAGGAGCGCGCAGCTTACGGTCGAACCGGGCCGGCGGGCAGCGGGCGCGCCGCCCGGCGGCGACCGGCCGACTGGCGTGTCAGTCGTCAATCCGGCTGCCGGTCTTGAGGTCGGTGTAGTGATCGGAATCGGAGAACACCAGCCGGCCACGGCCGGCCCGCTTGGCCGAATACAGGGCGATGTCGGCGCGTTGCACCAGGTCGGCGGTGATCCGGTCCGGCGATACCGACGGCGACGGCGCGATCACCTGGGCAAAACCGCCCGAGGCATTGACGTCCTCGGCACCGGCGACGCCGCGTTCGCGGGCCAGGCCGTTGATGCCCTCGCGCAGCGATTCGGCGAGCTGCACCGCCACTTCCGGGCTGGCGTCGTACCAGACGGCGGCGAATTCCTCGCCGCCAATCCGGGCGCAGAAATCCTGCGGCCGGCGCATCGACTGGCTCAGCCATTCGCCGACCACGTTCAGGCAGCGATCGCCGGCCGGGTGGCCGTAGCGGTCGTTGTAGGTCTTGAAGTGGTCGACATCGAGGACCATCACGGCGACATTGCGCTGCTCGCGCATCGCATCGCGGACCAGGCGGCGCAGCTCGACGTCGAAATGGCGGCGGTTCGGCAGGCCGGTCAGGCCATCGCGGGTGGCGAGATATTCCAGCAGCCGGCCGCGGTACCAGCTCTGCCGCGCCGAGTACTCGAGCAGGTACGCGGAGATGGCGGCGACCACGATCAGCATCCATGCGGAGATGGCGTCGTAGACCGTCGGCAGGCCGATCAGCCAGATCTGCGCCGCCGACACGCCGCACATGGTCAGCACGGCCCACGGCAGCGCCGTGCGGAAACGCAGCCGGCCGAGGATCAACATGCCGGCGACGGTCATCGCCGGGAAGTCGTGCGGCACGTTGAACTGGTTCTGGTAGCCGACCACGTGCTGCGCGGTCAGGCCGATCGCGGCGATGGTGGTGGCGCCGATGGTGGCCGGGATCGACCAGCGCGTCAGCCCCGGCAGCACGGTGATCAGCAGGGCCACGGCGATCGCCGGGATCTGCACGCCGAACTGCATCAGGTGCGACAGCTTCAGGAACGGCTCCGGCGCCTGCAGCAGCGTGGCGTCGTAGAGCGGCGTGAGGCCCATCATCAGCATGCCGATCACCATGATGATGACCCGCGACGTGCGTGCGCCCTGCTCGTAGCTCGCCCGAAACTGCTGCTCCAGCGGCGCGTCGAAGCGCAGGCGCAGCAGCTGGGCTTTCTGGTCCTCGTCCGGCGGCTGGACCGGTGACGGTTCCCGGCTCACGGGCGGCTCTGCTGCGCTGACTTCGGGGCAGGCTGCGAGGACTTCATGGCGACCACCCGGCATGGCAGGTGACGACCTCGGCGGCGCCGGCGATCAGGCCGGCGCGCAGGCGCTCCGGCAGCGGCGTCTTGACCAGCGCAGGGGACACCAGCACGTAGACGGTTTCCGAGCGGGCCAGCAGGGTGTCTTCGCCCGCGCGGCGGAATTCGAACGCCAGCGTGAACGAGGTGGTGCCCTGATGCGGGCTGCTGACGCTGATGCTCAGCACATCGTCGAAGTGCGCCGGCGCGCGCCATTCGGTGGTCTGCCGCACCAGCTGGTAGTCCAGCCGGCCGTCGAGCAGTTCCGCGCCAAAGCCCAGCGCGCGCATGAATTCGGTCGCGGCAAGGTCGATGTAGTCGCCGTAGCGGGCATTGAAGACGACTTTCTGGGCATCGCATTCGCCGTAGCGGACGCGAAGCCGGTAGCGGAAGGCCGTCAGCATCAGGCGGGGCTGTGAGGGGCAGGGAAGTTTTGCATCCGCGACGCTAAAGGCTGAAATTGTCTAATCTTGGATCGGGCCGGTTCTCTAGGGGCCCGATTGACGCGACCATCGCGACCAGTTCCGGGCCACCCGGCGCGGAAGAATATTCGAAGGGGGAGAGCATATGAATCTTGGCATGTCATTGCGCGCAGTGGGACTGGCTGCGCTGCTGACGGCGGCGGCACCGGCTGTCGAAGCGCAGTTGGGACCGGGCGGCAATCCGCTGCAGACCGTGCGTTACGGTTGCTACTGGACCAACACCACCGATACCACCACCAACAACACCGGCTTCCTCGACTCGACGGCGACCTACACCGTCACCACCTTGCCGCTGAATCCGGGCAACGGCGCGCGCATCGTGATCCGCGGCCGCTTCCCGAAGGTCCGTTACTTCTCGTTCCAGATCTATGACGGCTTCCGGCCGGGCAACTTCGTCGATTCGATTCCGGATGCGCTGATCACGCCGGTGGGCGGCGCCACGCCAGCCCCGAACCCGGCCGTGCTGCCGGACGCCAACGGCTACACCGCGACCTACCAGCTGCAGGTGGTGTACCGCGATCCGCCGGCCAATCCGGCCAATCGCCAGCCGAATACGCTGTACGCCGGCGTCAGCGCGCCGATCGGCGTGTTCAACAAGACGCTGCTGTACCGCACCTATCTGCCGAACACCGATAGCAACGGTCTCGGCGGCGCGGGCCTGCCGGAGTTGATCTACGCCGGCCCGGAAGCCCAGATCAACCTCCGCAACACACCGGATACCGGTGCCTGCAAACTGGCTCAGCTGAACAACGATCTGCTGCGGGTGTTCCCGGTGCCGGGCATCGGCCAGAACCAGGCCAACGTGGCCTTCCGGCCGGTCAGCGGGCGCGGTGCCGGCGTGTTCTACCCGAACGGCGACAGCAACTACCTGCGGGCCCAGACCGGGCGGCTGTATGCGCCGCTGATCGTGGTGCGTGGCCGCCTGCCGCTGACGGCGGTGCAGCCGCCGCTGCTCGTGGCCGATCCGATGGTCCGCTACTACTCGCTGTGCCAGAACGATCTGAACACCTCGCGCAACGTCGGCTGCCTGACCGATCGCGACCTGCGCCTGCAGGCCGATGGCACGTTCACGGCCGTGATCTCGATGCCGGCCAACCGGCCGAGCCTGGCGCGTCCGGAGTTCGGCTACAACTGGCTGCCGTTCGGCGACCAGCTCAATGGCCTGACCGTGCTGCGCCAGATCCTGGCCAAGCCGGGCTTCTCGGGCGATTTCGCGCGTGCCGTCGATCGTCCGGCCTTGCCGCTGACCCGTACGCTGGGCAGCTTCGCGCCGGACATCACCTACTGCGACCGGGCGACGTTCATCTCGTACGCGCCGTCAGGCGGTGCTGCGCTGGTCGATGCCTGCCGCAAGAACTTTAGCCTGCTCGGCGGGCTGCTGGGCGGTTGATCCGGCAACTGCCGCCAAGCGTTTGAAGTCCTGCGGCCCCGCCATCCTGATCGGATGGCGGGGCCGCTTGCTTTTTGCAAGGTCGGCGGTCAGCGTCGCAGCGGCTTCGACAGGCGCTGCGGATGGCGGGCAACGCCGAATCGGCGATAGAAGCCGAGCAGTTCGGCGAAGTCGGCGTCGTAGTCGCCGCTCGGCGTCAGCGGCGGGCCGAAGGTGATGATCTTCGCCGGATAGTTGATCGACGCCGGCAGCACCGGCACGCCGGCGCCTTCGGCGATCCGGTAATAGCCGCGCTTCCAGTCATCCGCGCCGTCGCGGGTGCCTTCGGGAGCGATCAGCAGCACGAAACGCTGGCGCGACGCGAACTGGTCGATGCTCTGCTCGACCACGCCCTTCGGGCTGGCGCGGTTGATCGGAATGGCGCCGAGGCCGCGCAGCAGCCAGCCGAGCGGCCCCTTGAAGGCGCTGTCCTTGATCATCGTCGAGGCATCGACACCCAGCGCCAGCAGCGTCGCCAGGCCCAGCACGCCGTCCCAGTTGGTGGTGTGCGGCGCGCCGATCCAGACCATCTTCGGCAGGTCCGGAATCTGCCCGGTGACGCGCCAGCCGAGCAGCCGCAGGAACGCCCGGCCGAGTCCGCGCGACAGTGCGCCGCCACGGCGCGGCAACTGCGGTCCGACCGCAGGGAATGGGCCGCCGGTCACGCTCAGGCGACCAGCGTGCGCTTCAGCCAGGCAATCGCCTGATCGACGGCTTCCCGGCCCAGGCTGAGGGCGCCGAAGAACGTGTAGAAGCCGTGGATCGCGCCGTCATAGCAGCGCTGTTCGACGGCCACGCCCGCTGCGGCCAGCTTGCGTGCATAGGCATTGCCTTCGTCGCGCAGCGGATCGAACTCGGCGGTGATCACCAGCGCCGGCGGCAGACGGGCGTGCGAGGCGGCCTTGATCGGGCACAGCAGCGGGTTCTGCACGGCAGCCGGATCGCGGACGTAGTGGCCGAAGAACCAGTCCATGTCGGCCCGGGTCAGCAGATAGCCCTCGGCGTTGGCGGTCATCGACGGATAGGCGTCCGGATCGGCGTCGGCCACCGGGTAGACCAGCAGCTGGGCCTTCAGCGCCGGCCCGCCTTCGTCGCGCAGGCGCAGTGCGGTGACGGCCGCCAGGTTGCCGCCGGCGCTGTCGCCGGAGACACCGATCCGGCTGGCATCGCCATTGATCGCGCTGGCGTGTGCAGCGGCCCAGCGGGTGGCGGCCAGGCAGTCGTCGGAGGCCGCCGGGAACGGATGCTCGGGGGCCAGCCGGTAGTGCACCGACACCACCACCACACCGGCGCCGGCACTGGTTTCACGGCACAGCGTATCGAAGGTGTCGAGATCGCCGATCACGAAGCCGCCGCCGTGGAAGTACATCAGGATTGGAAACGGCCCCTGGCCGACCGGGGTGTAGACGCGCAGCGGGATCTCGCCGGCCGGGCCGGGGGCATGGGTGTCGTGGACGCTGGCCAGCACGGCCTGGCTCGGCGGCATCATCCGCATCAGCGCGTTGATCGCCTGCCGGCACTGCGCCGGCTGCAGCGTGTGGAAGGCCGGTGCACCGGCGGCGGCCAGCGACTGCAGCAGGCCCTGCACCTGGGGATTGAGCGGCATGCGTGTCTCCTCGAAGAAGGTTTGTCGTTGTTCGCGGCGCCTGCACGGCGCCGGGGCCGCGATGCTAACCCGGACCGCCGGCCGGTTCGTCGCGCTGCGCCCGGGCGGCCGCCTCGGCGGCCCGGACCGCTTCGCGCCAGCGTTGCAGCTCCTCGTCATAGACGGTGTACACGCACAGCGTGCAGCCGCTTTCGCAGCAGTCCTGGGGATTCGGCGGTTCGGGTTTGGGCGGCAGGTTCAGGTTCACCCGGAAAGTTGACGGGAGCACGCGGCGGCGCGTCAAGCAGGCGACCGGGGCAGGCGGCGGGTTACGCTTGGCGCATCACTTCCGATGCGGATGCCGCTCCGATGCCCCAGCAGATCCATCACTTCGTCGTCTTCGGCGCCACCAGCTTCGTCGGCCAGATCCTGACCCGCTATCTCTACCAGCGGCATGGCGTCGGCGGGGCCGTGAAGTGGGCGATCGCCGGACGTTCGACGACCAAGCTCGACCAGCTGCGCCAGTCGCTCGGCAGCGATGGCCGCAAGCTGCCGATGATCGTCTGCGACGCCGCCGACGAAACCGCGCTGCGCGAACTGTGCGGCACCACCGGCGCCGTGGTGTCGACGGTCGGCCCGTATGCGCTGTATGGCTCGCCGCTGGTCAAGGTCTGCGCCGAAACCGGCACCGACTACTGCGACCTGACCGGCGAGGTGCAGTGGATCCAGCGGATGATCGCTGCCCACGAAGCCACCGCCAAGGCCAGTGGCGCGCGCATCGTCCACTGCTGCGGCTTCGATTCGATTCCCAGCGATCTCGGCGTGCATTTCCTGCAGCGCCGCGCGATCGCGGCCTTCGGCGCGCCTGCCCGGCGGGTCAAGCTGCGGATCAAGGCGTTCCGGGGCGGCTTCTCCGGCGGCACGGTGGCCAGCCTGATGAACCTGCTGCGGGAAGTGTCGGCCGATCCCGGGCTGCGCAAGCAGCTGGGCAATCCCTATGCAGTGGCGCCGCCGACCCATGGCCAGCGCCCGCGTCAGCCGGACGTCAGGTTCGCGCAGTTCGACGCCGACACCGGCGGCTGGGTCGCGCCGTTCGTGATGGCGGCGATCAACACCCGGATCGTCCATCGCTCCAACGGCCTGGCCGATCATGCCTACGGCCTCGACTTTGCCTACGACGAAGCGATGATGACCGGCCCCGGCCTGAAGGGGCGCCTGACGGCGGCCGGTGTCGCGCTCGGGCTCGGCGGTTTCATGGTCGCCGGTGCCATCGGGCCGACCCGCCACCTGCTGGAGCGCTACGTCGTGCCGAAGCCGGGCGAGGGACCGTCGCCGAAGGAGCAGGAAGCGGGCTTCTTCGATCTGCGCTTCATCGGCCATACGGCGGCCGGCGAGACCCTCCGCACCCAGGTGACCGGCGATCGCGACCCCGGTTACGGCTCGACTGCCAAGATGCTCGGCGAGGCGATCGCCTGCCTGGCCTTCGATGTGCCGAAGGCCGAGCTGCCGGGCGGCTTCTGGACGCCGGCCACGGCACTTGGCGACCGGCTGATCGAGCGTCTGCAGGCGCACGCCGGCCTGCGCTTCGAACAACTCGGCTGAGCCCGCGATGGCTGCCGCCACGCAGTCGAGCGGCGGTCAGCAGGGGCGGGTGGTGGCAAGGGGGGGCGCATGGCAGCGCTGCCAGCCGCACGGCCTTGCTCAGAGCCGGGTCAGCAGCGCCGGTTCGCCGGTCAGGCGCAGGTGGGCAATGTCGTTGAAGCCGGCCAGGTTCAGGCCCTTGTCGTGCAGCTGGAACTCGTGCACCGAGGCGTTGAAGATTCGCCAGTTCAGCCGCAGCGCGGTGGCGTTGTCGATGCCCAGCGCCGCCTTCAGCACGACGGTGATGACGCCGCCCGAGGTGAACACGACGACTCGTTCGGCGCCCTGCGCAGCGCGCTGCAGGCCGGCCAGGCAGCGCGCACAGAACGCCTCCCAGGTTTCGTCGACCGGCAACTCGGCAGGCAGGCCAGCGGCCCAGGCGCCCACCACGCGGCCGAACAGCGGCCCGAACTGTCGGGGGTCTCGCAGCGCAGCCGGGCTGGTCGCGGCCAGCGTCGGATGGTCGGCCAAGACCCGAGGCAGGTAGGCCTGCACCAGCTGGGCGTGGTTGAACTCGTTGAACGCCGGGTCGGTCTCCAGCGGTGGAGCGATGGGGCCGAAGCAGCGCAGCGCCTGCTCGGCCGTGCGCTGCTGGCGTTGCAGCGTACCGGCGAGCGCCCGGTCGGCGTGAAAGCCGTCGCGCTGCCAGTGTTCACCGAGGACGACCGCCTGCCGCTCGCCGAGCGGAGACAGGCGGTCGTAATTCGAAGTACCGAACGATGCCTGGCCGTGGCGGACCAGGACGATCGTGGTCATGCGGTGCCGCGAACGGCGTGACTCAGCGGACGTAGACCGGGCCGACCAGTTCGGCGCCGACCGTCTTGCCGCCCGTGTCGGCGAGGCCCGGCGAGACGATCACCGTATAGCGGCCGGGCGCGACGCCCTTGAAGGCGATCAGGCGCGGGTTGCTGCCGTTGGTCCAGCTGCCGGCCGGCGACGCGCCCTTGGCATCGATCAGCTTGATCTGGCTGCCGGCGGCGGCGGCATCGACCGCATTGTCGAACAGCAGCACGACGGCCTTTTCGGTCGACGCTTCGCCCACGTAGACCAGGTTCAGGTGGTCGCTGCTCGGCGCGCGCTGCCACCAGGCGCTGATCACATCCTGGCCGTTGCCGAGCTTGCCGCTCGGTGCCTTGGCGGGCGCTGCGGCCGGCGCCGGGCTGGCAGCCGGCTTGGCGGTGGCCTTCGGCGCGCTGGCGACCTTCGCCGGCGCAGGGGCCGGTGCGGGAGCCGGGGCGGGTGCCGCTTCCTCGACGGCCGGTTCGGCCGCTGCCTCGGGTTCGCTGGCCGGTTCCGGCTCGCTCGGAGCGGCTTCGGCGGCCGGCGCTGCGCCTTCGGCCGCAACGCGGCTGGCGACTTCGCTGGCGACATTGGCGGCGATGCGGCGCGCCTCATCTTCCGTCAGGGCCGGGTCTTCGCTCGGCGCGGCAGCCGCCGTGCTGTCTTCAGCCGGCGCATCCGCCGCCGGAGCGGCCGGCTCGGCGCTGGCGGTTTCGGCGCCCGATTCGGCAGCGGCCGGTGCTTCACTGGCGGCGGCGGCTTCGGTGGCCGCCGGTTCGGCGCCGTGGCCCTTGCCGTTGCGGGGCAGCAGGAACGTCAATGCGGCGTAAACGATCGCAGCAGTCACGGTAACGATGACGACAACACGACTGAAATTCATTGCAAACCCCGAGAGAAGGCAGAACGCCTGATTTATTGGTTTGGACGAGCCACAGCCGGACCCGTCTCGGTGGTGCCGGCGGACGAGCCTGCGTTGCACCGTGGGTTGCGGTGCAAGCCCGTTCCTGCCGGACTGGTGACTTTGCTGTGAGGCAAGGTCATGGAAAGTTTATGCCAATTGCCGCATCGCGTCAGCGCATCGCCGTGTCCTTTTCCGAGGCCTTCCGCGCCAGCGTCCTGCGGGCGCTGGCTTCGGCGCTGATGGCGGCCTGTTCGGCCACGATGCGGGCCATTCGCGCGCGACGGCTGACCGGCTTCGGTGGGTGAGTCGCGTCCGCTGCCGCCAGTGCCGGCTCCGGCGCCTGCTGCGGCTTGACGGTTGCTGCCGCGATCCGCGATTGCCCAAGGAAGGCGACGGTCCCAACAGCCACGGCGAATGCCATGGCCTGCATGGTTTTCTTCGACATGATGGATCTCCCCAAGCCGCAACTGATGAGGCGCAGCATCATGGACCTGGCTGCGCGCGGCCGAACTATGCGCAAGGCGAATCCATCGCGTCAATGAGGAATTACCTTGTATGACCGAGACTTGCACGCAGCGTCATGCCGATTGCCAGCCCTGTATCGCGCGGTCCATCGATGTCAGCGGCGAGCGGCGGTTGCGCGCAGCCGCGAAATGCCTACCGCAACGGGCCTGTGCCGCCATCGTCCAGTGCCGCAACGGACGACAATCCGTCTCAAAAAGAAACACTTGTTGACTGAACGCGTTTTTCCATGCGCATCCGTCTTGATGCACTGCGATAATGGCAGCCGGACGACGGCAGCCCGCCGCCGGTTCGCAGCATCTTCTTCGATGGAGCAGGCATGAGCGACCGTTATCTGGATTTCACCCAATCGGCCTTCGGCAAGTCCCTGAGCGGTTTGCTGGGGCTGCCGCAACCGCCGCGCCTGCGCCGTGCCACCGGGCCCTATGCGGCGCGGCCGCTCGATGGCCAGTCCGTGATGCTGGGTAGTGCCGCGAACGGCGAACTGGCGGCGGCGTTGCTGGTGGTGCTCAAGGAAGCAGGGGCGACCGTGCAGGTGGCGACGGCGCATGCCGGCCTGTCGCCGATCAAGGCCGCGTCGGCGGCGACCGGCATCAGCCTGAAGACCGAGCCGAATCCGGAAGACCGTGCGGCGGCGCCAGTCGCCTTCGTGTTCGATGCCACCGGCATCGCCGATGCCACGCAGCTGCGCGCCTTGTACGACTTCCTGCAGCCCCGGGTCGGCCGCATTCCAGCCAATGGCCGCGTGCTGCTGCTCGGCCGCGCGCCGGCCGACGCCGGCACGCCGGCAGCGGCCGCCGCCGCTGCGGCGCTGCGCGGCTTCACCCGTTCGTTCGGCAAGGAGATCGGCAAGAAGGGCGCGACCGTCAACCTGATCGAAGTCGGACGCGGCGCCGAGGACGCGCTGGCCGGTCCGCTGCGTTTCCTGCTGAGCCCGCATGCGGCCTACATCACGGCGCAGACGCTGGCGCTCAACGCGCCGGCCGGCGATCCGGCCAGCAAGTTCTTCGCGCCACTGGGCGGCAAGGTGGCCGTGGTCACCGGTGCCGCGCGCGGCATCGGCGCCGCCATCGCCGCCACGCTGGCCCGCGAAGGGGCGCAGGTGGTCGGCATCGACCGGCCACAGGAAGAGGGGGCGCTCGGCGAGACGCTGTCGGCGTTCGGCGGCTTCGGCCTCGCGCTGGACATCACGGCAGCCGACGCGCCGCAGCGCATCGCCCAGGAGCTGACGACCCGCTTCGGCGGCATCGACATCGTCGTCCACAACGCCGGCATCACCCGCGACAAGATGCTGAAGAACATGGCGCCGCACCTCTGGGACATGGTGCTGGACGTCAACTTCGGCGCCATCCTGCGCATCAACGACGCGCTGCTGGCGCACGGCCTGAACGATGGCGCGCGGATGGTCTGCATTTCCTCCATCGGCGGCATCGCCGGTAACGCCGGGCAGACCAACTACGGCGCCACCAAGGCGGGCGTGATGGGCTACGTCGAAGCGATGGCGCCGGTGATGGCGCGGCGCGGCGGGGCGATCAATGCCGTCGCGCCGGGTTTCATCGAGACCGCGATGACCGCGCAGATGCCGACCGGGCCGCGTGAAGTCGGCCGTCGTCTGGCCAGCCTTGGCCAGGGGGGATTGCCGATTGACATCGCCGAAGCGGTGACTTTCCTGGCCAGTCCGCTCGCGAGTGCGGTCAACGGGCGTACGCTTCGCGTTTGCGGACAGAATTTTGTCGGCGCCTGAACCGTATTCCGGAAACTCGATGCCCCTACCCAAGCTGATCGCGACGGCGAAGCTGCCGACGCCGTTTGCCGTTTTCACGATGCGCGCCTACCGCTCGGCGGATGGCAAGGAGCATCTGGCACTCACGCTCGGCGATCTCGCTGCCGAAGGCCCGCCGCCGCTGGTCCGCGTCCATTCGGAATGCCTGACCGGCGACGCGCTGTTCTCCCTGCGCTGCGACTGCGGTTTCCAGCTGAACGCGGCGCTGGAAAAGATCGCCAGCGAGCGGCGCGGCGTGCTGCTCTACCTGCGTCAGGAAGGGCGCGGCATCGGGCTTGCCAACAAGGTGCGCGCCTATGCGCTGCAGGATCAGGGCGCCGACACCGTCGACGCCAATCACCAGCTCGGCTTTCCGGCCGATGACCGCGATTACGGGCTGGCGGTGGCGATGCTGCGCGACATCGGCCTGTGCCGGATCCGCCTGATGACCAACAACCCGGCCAAGCTCGATGCGCTGGTCAGGGATGGCGTCGAGGTCACCGAACGGGTGGCCATCGAACGCGGCCGCAATCCGTACAACGCCGAGTACCTCGACACCAAGATGACCCGCATGGGCCATCTGATCGGAGCCCGGGGCGAGTCGTGAACGAGCCGCCGTCGCCGCTGGTGCCGGTGCCGCCGCCGACCGAGGCCGCGTCGGCCCCGGCCGGCCGGACCGTCGCCAGGGTGCGCGGCGTGGTGCGGGAAATCGCGACGCTGGGGGTTTCCACGGTGCGCCTCAGCCGCGGCCTGGTGCCGCTGCTGGCACTGATCACCGACGAGCAGGACAGCTCGCGCGAGGATCTCGAACAGGCCATCGATACGCTGTTCTCGGCGCTCTACCGGCATCCGCTGCTGCGCCACACCGGCCGGCTGACCCAGGCGCTGCGCCGGCGCAAGCTGATTCCCGACGAGCAGTCGACCGAGGACCTGATCCGTTTCGTCGTCGAGCAGGCCGTCGCCCGCAGCCCGATGCCGGTGCCGGAAGCGCTGGTCAACGAGTTCTGGAATTTCTTCAACGAGCTGTTCGAGGCGCCCGAGCTGAAGGGCCTCGGCGAGATGACGCTGGACATGGTCCGGCTGGTGGTGCGCTCCTACGAGCCGCTGCTGCTGGAGATCGTCAACCTGCTGAAGGCCGGCCGGCGCTTCAACCAGTGGCAGCTCAACGAGCTGCTGAAGCGCGCCGCGCAGATCAAGACCGACGCCGGCATCGTGCGCCGGCAGATCCGGGCGCTGCGCTACATCAAGCCGTTCTTCGCCGTCGACCCGAAGGACTACAAGGCGCAGGCGCGGATCATTGCCCAGATGGTCAACGAGTTCGGCCCGTTCTTCGTCAAGATGGCCCAGGTCGCCGCCGCCAATGCCGACTTCCTGCCCGAGGAAATCGCCCGCGAGCTGAGCGTGTTCCACGAGGACGTGGCGCCGATGACCGCCGAGGAAGTGCGCGCCGCGTTCATCGAGTGCTACGGCAAGCCGCCGGAGAAGTTCTACCTCGGTTTCGAAGCCGACAAGCCGCTGAAGTCCGGCTCGATCGGCTCGGTGTATCTCGCCAAGAAGCCGTTCTACGAGAACAACCGCGAAGTCTTGCGGCCGGTGATCATCAAGGTCGGCCGCCACAACATCGACCGCGAGTTCGAGATCGGCAAGCTGGTGCTGGGCCTCGCCATCATGTCGACCCAGTACTGGGCCCCGCATTCGCGGCTGGCGCCGTTCCTGCGCGCGATGCAGGAGCAGGTCGACGAATTCGTCGCCGGCTTCGTCGAGGAACTGGATTTCGAGGCCGAAGCCGCCAACCACCAGCGCTTCTACCAGCGGTCCCTGCGCGGCAACCTGTTCCGGGTGCCGGAGCTGTACGGTGCCTCGCGGCGGATTCTGGAAATGGAATTCCTCGGCGATGCCGTCAGCCTGACCAAGGCGCTGTCGCGGCTGCCGCGCCGCGAACGCCGGCAGTTCCAGAACAAGGTCGTCGAGCAGCTCAGCGCCACCGTGCTGTTCCACGCCTTCGCCTACCGCGAGATGCACGGCGACCTGCATCCCGGCAACCTGATGATCGACGCCCAGGGCCGGCTGAACCTGATCGACTGGGGCAATGTCGTCGACCTCAACGGCAAGTGGCGGCCGGTCTGGGATTACCTGGCCGGCTGCATCCTCGCCGATACCGATCTGCTGACCGACGCGCTGATCCGCATTTCCACGCAGCCCGAGGAAAATGCCGGCCGCCGCGACCTGATCCGGCAACTGCTCGACGACACCCTGCGCAAGAAGGATGTCGCGCCGCTGACCCGGCGCAGCTTCGTTCGCGAACTGCGTCGCGGCGGCATGGCCGGCCTGCACCGGCGCGGCCAGACCGTGCTGCAGCTGATGGCCAACACCCAGCAGGCGGGCCTGGTGCTGCAGCGCGACTACCTGCACCTGTCGCGCTCGCTGATGGCGCTCGCCGGCAGCTACGGCAGCCTCTACGAGGGCGATCGCCGCGCGCTGCTGTTCGGCGATCTGGCGCGGATGATGGCGCGCCTGCCGCTGACCCTGGGCCGCGACTATCTCGGCCATGAATGGCGCGCGTTGCAGGATCGCTTCGGTCGCCGCGAACGCCGCCAGATCGCCGTACCGGTGCCGATGATGAAGCCGCTGCCCCACCATTCCGGCCCACCGCCTGGCGTGCTGCCGGCCGGTTCCTGAGCCGGCTGCCTGACTGAAATCCCCGACGTCGATTTGAACGAGTTCCGATGAAAGGCTACCGACTGGCGCGCAAGGCGCTGTTCACGCTCGATGCCGAGCGCTCCCACGAACTGACGATGGCCTGGCTGTCGCGGTATCCCGCGTCCGGCAGCCTGTTTGCCAGCCGGCCGGTCGACGATCCGGTGCGGCTGATGGGCCTGCAGTTCCGCAACCGCGTCGGCCTGGCCGCCGGGCTGGACAAGAACGGCGAGGCGATCGAAGCCTTCGACCGCATGGGCTTCGGCTTCATCGAGGTCGGCACCGTGACGCCCCGGCCGCAGCGCGGCAACGACCGGCCGCGGATGTTCCGCATCCCGTCGGAGAAGGCGCTGATCAACCGCCTCGGCTTCAACAACCAGGGCGTCGATGCGCTGGTCAAGCGCGCCGCCTGCGTGCGCCGCCGCGCCGTGCTCGGCATCAACATCGGCAAGAACGCCGATACGCCGATGGAGCAGGCGGAGCTCGACTACCTGGCCTGCCTGCACAAGGTCTACGCGGTGGCCGACTACATCACCGTCAACATCTCCTCGCCGAACACCAAGAATCTGCGCGACCTGCAACAGGCCGGCCGTTTCGATTCGCTGCTGGCCTCGCTCGCCGATGCCCGCGAAACGCTCAGCGCCCGCTACGGCGCGCGCCGACCGATCCTGGTCAAGATCGCCCCGGACATCGACGACGAAGGTCTGGCCAGCATCGCCGACGCCGCCCGCAAGCACGGCATCGACGGCCTGATCGCCACCAACACCACGGTGTCGCGCGACGCGGTGGCAGGCCTGCCGCACGCCCACGAGACCGGCGGCCTGTCCGGCGCGCCGCTGCTGGGTGCTTCCAACGCGATCCTCGCCAAGCTGCGCGAGCGGGTCGGGCCGGACTTTCCGTTGATCGGCGTCGGCGGCATCCAGTCGGGTGCCGATGCCGCCGCCAAGCGCGCGGCCGGCGCCGATCTCGTGCAGATCTACACCGGCCTGATCTACCGTGGCCCGGCGCTGGTCGGCGAGTGTGCGCGGGCCCTGCGCGGCACCGTGCCGGCGCTGCCGCGCGTGGTCGACGCCCTTTCCTGATGCCGTACCCGCCCCATTCGACGAACGACATGACTTTCCGATTCCCGATGATCCGCGCCGGCCTGCTGGTGGCGACCCTGATGGCCTCCGATGCGATGGCGCTTGCCGTCGACGACGACCGCGGCTACTACCTGGCCGGCTTCGGCAGCTACGAGCGGCCTGACTCCGGCCGCGATTCCGACAACGGCTACGGCTTCCAGGTCACGCTCGGCCGCGCGATTGGCGCCAACCAGGCGCTGGAGCTGTCGTTCCTGAACCTGCGGCGCGACCGCAACATCGACGGCCGCCCGGATTACCAGCGCGCGCTGTCGCTCGACTACGTGCGTGACTTCGGCCTGCA
This sequence comes from Nevskia sp., assembly GCF_051860985.1. Classification (NCBI taxonomy): domain Bacteria; kingdom Pseudomonadati; phylum Pseudomonadota; class Gammaproteobacteria; order Nevskiales; family Nevskiaceae; genus Nevskia; species Nevskia sp. Next base: position 37,226 of record NZ_JBIMKV010000002.1, read on the forward strand.
GCGCTTCCAGACCGCGCTGCTGCCCGACGTCAAGCCGTACCTGCTCGGCTCGATCGGCGGCGTGCTGGAAGACGTGCGCGGCGACAGCCACCTGCACCCGGCGCTGAATCTCGGCGCCGGTCTGCTGTTCCCGCTGCGTCTCGGCATCTGGGACTGGGGCTGGGGGCTGCGCACCGAGGTCAAGGGTCTGATCCAGTACAACGATCGCAAGTCGGCACCGGCGGACGACGATTTCCTCGCCGACCTGCGCTTCCAGATCGGCCTGCACATCCCGCTGCGCTGGCAGACCCCGCCGCCGGCGGTGTCGCCGCCGAGCCGCGAATGCGCGCTGACCGCGGTCGATCCGGTGACTGGCCGGCGCGACTGCCTGAACGACGGCGACCGCGACGGCATCGCCGATGACGTCGACGCCTGCCCGGATACCGCCAGCGGCGATCGCGTCGACGATCGCGGCTGCAGCCTGACGACTGCCGGCGATGCCGATGCCGACGGCGTCGCCGATGGCACCGATGCCTGCGCGAACACCGCCACCGGCCTGCAGGTGGATGCCGGCGGCTGCGCGGTCGAGCAGACCTTGAGCCTGCAGGCGGTCAGCTTCGAGTCCGGCTCGGCGGTGCTGACCGGTGTGGCCACCGGCGTGCTCGACGGCATCGCCGCGACGCTCAACCACCAGGACAACCTGCGCCTGGAGATCGCCGGCCACACCGACGACACCGCTTCGGCGGCGTACAACCTGAAGCTGTCCGAACTGCGGGCCGAAGCGGTGCGCCAGTATCTGATCGCCCGCGGCGTCGACGGCGAGCGGCTGAGCACCCGTGGCTACGGCGAAACCCAGCCGCTGGCGGCCAACGACAGCGACGCCAACCGGGCGCTGAACCGCCGCGTCGATTTCAAGCTGCTGATCAACGCCGCCGCACCGCCGCCGTGACGGTCGAGTCGCCCTGCGTCGGCATCTGCGCGCTGAACCCGCAATCGGTCTGCACCGGCTGCGGCCGGACGCTGGCCGAGATCGCCGAGTGGTCGCAGGCCAGCGACAGCCGCCGCCAGCGGGTCGTCGAACTGGCAGCCGCGCGCCGCGCCGAACTGAGCCGCCCAACCTCCCCGAGACCTACATGAGCACCGACAACACGCGCATCCGGCTGTCCGATTTCGCGCACCGCATCGAACTGCCGGTGCGCTGGGGCGACGCCGACATGTTCGGCCACGTCAACAACGCCAAGTACTTCACCTACGTCGAATCCGGGCGTATCGACTATCTGGAGACGCTCGGTGCCGTCGACGGCTCGCGCCGTGAAGCCGGCAGCGTGATCCTGGCGTCGATCGGCGCCGACTTCATCGCCCAGGTCCGCTATCCGGCGCGGCTGGTGGTCGGCACCCGCATCACCAAGATCGGCCGCAGCAGCATGGGTCTGCTGAACGGCGTGTTTCTCGGCGAACAGCTGGTGCTGGCGGCGCGCGGCACGCTGGTCTGGTTCGACTACGCCAGCCAGAAGGCGGCGGCGGTGCCGGACGAGGTCCGCGCCGCGATCGTCGCCCGCGAGGTCATCGCGCCGGAGATGTGACGGCGGCCCGCCCGGCCTCAGAGGCCGAGCGCGCGGAATTCCGCGCAGCCGGGCGATTCTTCCCACAGCGACAGAAAGGCGGTGGCCCGTGCCCGCGCCAGCAGCGGCGCCTCGCCGTGCAGGCGGGCGAGCGGCGCATCGGGCCGGTCGCGCTCGATGAAGCAGCGCTGATCGGCGATCAGCCAGTCGGCGTGCTGGCCGGTACGCCGCTCCTCGGCCAGCTCGCGGAACTCGATGCGACTCGGCAGCCGCCGACCCAGTTCGACCAGCCGGTGGGCAGCCTGCATCGCTGCCCGCGGCTGCTTGACCAGCACCCGGACCCGCGCCCGCGTGCTGGACAGCGCCAGCCGCTGGATCGCCTCGACGAAGGCTTCGCTGCCGTACAGCGTGCGGTCGAGGTCGACGCTCAACAGCAGGATCTCGTGCCGGGCACCCGCCGCCATCGCCAGCAGGGCCGACGCCAGCGCCGCCCGACCTTCGAGCGGCGCCGGCGCGTCGGCCGTGCCGGTCACGGCGTCAGATCGCGCGCCTGCTGTGCCGCGTTGCCGACGTAGCCGCCCGGCGTCAGCGCCAGCAGCCGCGCCTTGGCGTCGGCCGGCAGATCCAGTGCTTCGACGAAGGCGCGCATCGCCGCGCCGTTGAGGCGCTGGCCGCGGGTCAGCTTCTTCAGCTGCTCGTACGGCTCTGGCAGGCCGTGGCGGCGCATCACCGTCTGGATCGCCTCGCCCAGCACTTCCCAGTTGTCGTCGAGATCGGCGGCCAGCTTGGCCGGATCGGCGTCGAGCTTGGACAGGCCCTTTTCCAGCGCCTGGAAGGCGATCACCGAGTGGGCAACGCCGACGCCCAGATTGCGCAGCACGGTGGAATCGGTGAGGTCGCGCTGCAGGCGCGAGATCGGCAGCTTCTGCGTCAGGTGCTCCATCACCGCGTTGGCCACGCCGAGATTGCCTTCGGCGTTCTCGAAGTCGATCGGGTTGACCTTGTGCGGCATCGTCGAGGACCCGACTTCGCCTTCGACCGTGCGCTGCTTGAAGTAGCCGACCGAGATGTAGTTCCAGACGTCGCGGGCGAAGTCGATCAGGATCGTGTTGGCGCGCATCAGCGCGTGGAAGTAGCGCGCCACGAAATCGTGGTTCTCGATCTGCGTCGTGTACGGGTTCTGCACCAGCCCCATGCCTTCGATGAAGGCTTCCGACAGCGCCGGCCAGTCCACTTCCGGATAGGCGATCGTGTGGGCGTTGTAGTTGCCTACCGCGCCGTTGGCCTTGCCGAACAGCGCGACCGTGGCGAGCTGGTTGCGCTCGATGATCAGGCGGTGCGCGAACACCGCGATCTCCTTGCCCAGGGTCGTCGGGCTGGCCGGCTGGCCGTGGGTGCGGGCCAGCATCGGCAGCTCGCCGTACTGGTGGGCAAGGCCGGTCAGATGGCCGATCAGCTTGTCCAGCGCCGGCAGCAGTACCAGCTCGCGGGCATCGCGGAGCATCAGCGCGTAGGCGAGGTTGTTGATGTCCTCGCTGGTGCAGGCGAAGTGGATGAACTCAGCAATCGAGGCCAGTTCCGGATGGCTGGCCACGCTCGACTTCAGGTAGTACTCGACCGCCTTCACGTCGTGGTTGGTGGTCTTCTCGAAAGCCTTGACCTTGGCCGCTTCGGTGACGTCCAGTCCGGTGCAGATCTCGGTCAGCCGGGCCGTGGCCGATTCCGACAGCGCCGGCACTTCCGGAATGCCCGGATGGGCGGCCAGCGCTTGCAGCCAGCGCACCTCGACCTCGACGCGGTAACGGATCAGGCCGTATTCGCTGAAGATCAGGCGCAGGCCCTGGGTCTTGTCGGCGTAGCGGCCGTCGATCGGGGAGATGGCGGTCAGACTGCTGAGGATCATTCGAAAGCTCGGGTGGAAGGCGGTCGGCCGCCGGATGCCGGCAGCGAGCGCGCGATTTTACGCGAGGCGCTTCCCTGGTCGTCGGCCGTCCTGCGGGCGAACCCCTGGCGTGTTCCGGTCGCCCGAAGCGCCGGCCTATGCTCGCCATGCCCTATCCGGGCCGTCCCCGCAGTCGTCCGATGTCCTCTGCGCAGCAGCTTGATCAATGGCTGACGGCCGCCGCCGCCGGGGATCGCCGGGCGTTCGCGCAGCTCTACGCGGCCACCAGCGGCCGGCTGTTCGCGCTGCTGCTGCGGGTGCTGGTGCGCCGCGAACTGGCCGAGGAAGCGCTGCAGGACAGCTATGTCCGCATCTGGCTGAAGGCGGCGAGCTTCGATCCGCAGCGCAGCGGCGCGCTGACCTGGATGGCCAGCATCGCCCGCCACCGGGCGCTCGATCTGCTGCGCGCCTGCCATGCCGAGGATGCGCTGACCGACAACATCGATGACGGCATCGACGACGCGCGGCTGCACCCGGCGTGGATCGACACCCGGGAGCGGCCGGGCGAGCGCGCCGAGCAGGACCAGGCGCTGGAGCGGCTGCAGCGCTGCATGAAGCACATGGACCCGGCGCAGCGGCGGGCGCTGGAACTTGCGTTCTTCGACGGCTACACCCACGAGGAGCTGGCCAGGATCATGAACGTGCCGCTCGGCACCGTGAAAGGCCGCATCCGCCGCGGGCTGGCGCGGCTGCGCGGCATCATCGGCATTCGCTGATGATGGAGACCCGTGATCGCCGCGCCGACCGTTCGTCGTATCCGCCGCGCGCCGCAATCCGTATCGGCTTGAAGCCCACCCGCCCGAAGGTCTAGCGTTTCACCATGAATCTGCGTTCCCCATCGCTGCGTCAGGCCCTGGCTGCCGAGTACGTGCTCGGCAATCTCGGGCCGGCAGCCTGCCGCCGCTTCGAGCGCGAGGCGGCGGCCGATCCGGCGCTGGAGGCCGAAGTACGGCGCTGGCAGCAGGCGCTGAGCTGTCTGGCGCCGGTGGCGGATGTCCAGCCGCCGCCCGAGGTCTGGACGCGGATCTGCCGCGACCTCGATGGCCTGCAGCGGCCCGCCGCACCGCGCACCGCATTGCCGCGCCGTCGCCGATGGACGCGGGCTGCCGCCGGCGTGGCTGGTCTGGCGACGACCGCCGCGCTGCTGCTGGCGGTGCTGCCGCAGCGCCGCGCCGCAGAGCCGCTGCTGCACGACGACGGGCTGCCGGCCGAGCGCCACGCGGCAGCGCAGGCGGCCTGGCTGCAGCTGCCGAAGGAATCGGCGGTGCGCTGGGAAATCAGCCTGAGCCCGGAGACGCGGATGCTGCGGGTGCGTTCGGTCGGCTATCCGATGCTCGATGCCGACGAGGACTACGAGCTGTGGTGGGTCGGCGAGGACGACGGCAAGCTGGTTTCGATCGGCCTGCTGCCGCGCGACGGCAGCTGGCTGTGCAGCCTGCCGCGCAACCTGCAGCTGAGCACCGCCAGTCGTTTCGTGGTGACCCGCGAGCCGGCCTACGGCTCGCCCACCGACGGGCCGACCGGCCCGGTGCTGATTCACGCCGCGCTGCCGCTGCGCAGCTGAGCCGCGCGGCGCCGGGCGCGATCCGTTACCGTCCGCCGCAGCCGCCCCTTCCGCAGGAACCGCCATGGCCCGAGCGCGCATCGAACGAGACAGCATGGGCGAGGTCCGGGTGCCCGCCGACGCCCTGTGGGGCGCGCAGACGCAGCGCGCGGTCGACAACTTCCCGATCTCCGGCCTGCGGCTGTCGCGGCCGCTGATCCGCGCGCTGGGCCTGATCAAGGCCACCGCCGCCGAGGTCAACGCCGAGCTGGAACTGCTCGACGGCGCGCGGGCCCAGGCGATCGTCGCCGCCAGCCTCGAAGTCGCCGCCGGCCAGCACGACGCGCAGTTCCCGGTCGACATCTTCCAGACCGGCTCCGGCACCTCCAGCAACATGAACGCCAACGAGGTCATCGCCCACCTGGCGAGCCGGGCGGCGGGCGAGGCGGTGCACCCGAACGATCACGTCAATCTCGGCCAGTCTTCCAACGACACCATCCCGACCGCGATCCATGTCGCCGCCGTGCTGGAACTGCGCGAAACGCTGCTGCCGGCGCTCAAGGGGCTGGCCAAGCAGATCGAGCGCAAGGCGAAGGCGCTGAAAGGCGTCACCAAGACTGGCCGCACCCATCTGATGGATGCGATGCCGCTGCGCTTTGATCAGGAGCTGGGCGGCTGGGCGGCGCAGATCCGCGCCGGCAGCGCCCGGATCAAGGCCGGCCTGCCGCGCCTGGAGCGGCTGGCGCAGGGCGGCACGGCGGTCGGCACCGGCATCAACGCCCATCCGAAATTCGCCGCGAAATTCGCCAGGCGGCTGGCGAAGCGCTGCGGCGTGCCGTTCAAGCCGGCACCGGATTTCTTTGCCGCGCTGTCGTCGCAGGACGCGGCGGTGGAGATGTCCGGCCAGCTGAAGACCCTGGCGGTCAGCCTGATGAAGATCGCCAACGACCTGCGCTGGATGAACTCCGGGCCGCTCGCGGGCCTCGGCGAGATCCGTCTGCCGGCCTTGCAGCCGGGGTCGAGCATCATGCCCGGCAAGGTCAACCCGGTGATCCCCGAGGCGGTGGCGATGGTCTGCGCCAAGGTCATCGGCGCCGACGTGACCATCACCATCGCCGGCCAGAGCGGCAACTTCCAGCTCAACGTGATGCTGCCGCTGATTGGCCACGAACTGCTGCAATCGATCGCGCTGCTGGCGCAGGCCGCGATCCTGCTTGGCGACAAGGCGATCGCCGGCTTCGAGGTCGATGAAGCAGCGGTCGCGGCGGCGTTGGCGAAGAACCCGATCCTGATCACCGCGCTCAATGCGGTGATCGGTTACGAGCGCGGTGCGGCGATCGCCAAGCAGGCCTACCGCGAACGGCGCGCCGTGATCGATGTGGCACTCGAACAGACGCATCTGAGCGCCGCCGAACTGGCGGCGCTGCTGGACCCCTCGGCGCTGACCGAGGGCGGCATCCAAGGGCCGGGTGGCACCGGCGGCTGAATCCCCACGACATGACTCCAACCGCAGAACTGATGCTGTACCGCGCCTCGCCCGAATTCGGCCCCTTCAACACCTGGGACGTGCCGCACTTTGATCCGCTAGGCAGCGTCGAAAAGGTCGCGGCGGCGATCCGCCACCTCTACGCCGAACCGCTGCGCTGGAGCCGCTACGCGGACACCGGCTGGGTGTTCGCCGAAGGCCAGGACGCCGGCAAGCCGGTCGATCTGATGTTCCGCGCGGCCGGCCATGGCGAGGTCGACTATCTGGTGGTCCGCAAGGCCGATGGTCCGGCGCTGGTCCGGCTGCTGGAAGCGCTGGCGCTGAACTTCGTCTTCGACCCGGCGCGCAACAAGTACCTGGACCCGTACCGCTGCGACGCCGCCGACCGGCCGCTGGTGGCGAAGGGCGTCTACGAGCTGACCATCGCCCGCCGGCCGGCGCGCGAGCACTGACGCGACGCTGCGGGCCGGCTGCAGCCTGCCGCTGACGATTCCCGTGCGGCCGGGGCGTGCCACGGCCGGACCGGTTCGGCGGTGTCGCGGCGGGCGCCTCGATCGTTCAAGGCAGCAGCACCGATGCGCCCTGCGTCTGCCGCGATTCCAGCGCGCGATGGGCGACGGCGGCTTCGCGCAGCGGCCAGCGCTGCCGGACCTGCGGCTCGATGATGCCGGTGGCGACGGCCGCGAACACGGCTTCGGCGGCGGCGTCGAGCTCGGCGCGGGTGGCCGTGTAGTGGGCCAGTGTCGGACGCGTGAAGAACAGCGAGCCCTTGTCGGCCAGCAGCACCGGTTCGAACGGCGGAGCCTTGCCGGAGGCATTGCCGTAGGACACGAACAGGCCGCGCGGCCGCAGGCTGTCGAGCGAGCCGGCGAAGGTGTCCTTGCCGACCGAGTCATAGACCACGTCGACGCCGCGGCCGCCGGTCAGCCGGCGCACTTCGCCGGCCACGTCCTGTTCGCGGTACAGGATCACCTCGTCGCAGCCGGCCGCGCGTGCCTGCGCCGCCTTTTCGGCCGAGCCGGCGGTGCCGATCACCCGCGCGCCGAGCCGCCGCGCCCACGGCACCAGCGCCGAGCCGACGCCGCCGGCCGCCGCGTGCACCAGCAGCGTTTCGCCGGGCTGCACCCGGTGGGTCAGGTGCAGCAGGTAGTAGGCGGTCATGCCCTTGAGCATCAGCGCGGCGGCGGCTTCGTCGGACACCGTGTCCGGCACCTTCACCAGCCGGCTGGCGGCGACGTTCCGGTAGGCCGAATAGGCGCCGAGCGGCCCGGTGCCGTAGGCGACGCGATCGCCGACCGCGAAGCCGGACACGCCGGGGCCCAGCGCCTCGACGACGCCGGCCGCTTCCTGGCCCAGGCCATGCGGCAGCGGGGCCTGATAGACGCCGGCGCGGAAGTAGGTATCGATGAAGTTCAGGCCGATGGCCGTGTGGCGCAGGCGGATCTCGCCGTCGGCCGGCGCCGGCAGCGTTTCGTCGGCGGCTTCGAGGACTTCGGGACCGCCGTGGCGGGTGACGCGGATGGTCAGGGACATCGGGCTAGAATGCGTGCGTTTGGCTGACGCCGGAATGGCCGAGTGTACTGGCGCAGCGAGCCGTGGTTGCCCGGCAAGCCGCGTCTTTTCGCAGAACGTCTGCGCCGCACGACGGTCCCACCTTCTCTCCCTTGCAACGAGCTGCCATGACCCGTCTGACCTATCGCAGCCTGTGCTTCGCCGGTTTCGCAGGCTGTGTCGCGGGCCTGCTGTTTGCGCTGCTGCTGCAGCACGGCTATGGCCTGGAGCCATGCCCGATGTGCATCTTCCAGCGCGTGACGATGGCTTTTGCCGGCCTTGGCTTCCTGGGCGGCGCGGTGTTCGCGCCGAAGGCCGGCGGCCGCTGGCTGTGGATCGTGCTGGCGCTGCTTGGTGCGCTGGCCGGTGCGGCGATCGCCGGCCGCCACGTCTGGCTGCAGGGCCTGCCGCCCGATCAGGTACCGGCCTGCGGCCCGACGCTCGACTACCTGCTCGACCTGCTGCCGGTCGGCGAAGTCGTCACCCTGGTGCTGAAGGGCGACGGCAACTGCGCGAAGATCGACGCCGCCTTCCTCGGCATCAGCCTGCCCGGCTGGACCCTGGTCGCCTTCATCGCGCTGAGCCTCTACGCGCTGCTGATTCCAAGGCTGGCGCGCCGTCATTCGATTTTTTCCTGAACCCCGATCCCTCCTGACCTGACGCCCATGCCTGCTCCGAAAGCCATCGCCACCACCGACATCTCCGACGCCCATCCCGATGCCCAGGTGGCCGAGCCGGTCTTCAACGACTTCGGCGGCCGCTTCAGCTTCCACGGCCCGATCAAGACGCTGAAGGTGTTCGAGGACAACGCGCAGGTCCGGGCCTTGCTGGAAACTCCGGGCAAGGGGCAGGTGCTGGTGGTCGACGGCGGCGGCTCGCCGCGCTGCGCGCTGGTCGGCGGCAACCTCGGCGTGCTCGGCGTCAAGAACGGCTGGGCCGGCATCGTCGTCTACGGCTATGTCCGCGATTCCGAGGAACTGTCCGAGCAGGACATCGGCATCAAGGCGCTCGGCACCCATCCGCGCAAGAGCGAGAAGGGCCTGCACAGCGCCGTCGCCGACAAGGTGCTGGAGTTCGGCGGCGTCCGCTTCAAGCCCGGCGCCTACCTGTATGCCGATGTCGACGGCATCGTCGTCACCGACCAGCCGGTCCACGGCAAGTAGGCCGGAAGCCGATGCGCCGACGACGGTGCCGGTCCGTTCCGGGCCGCCGTTCGGCAGCTGCCGCCGTCGGTTCGTCATCGCGCCTTGCCACAGTGCCGATGGCCGGCGTCGGCGGCTTTTCCCCAAGCGAGATTCGCAGTGCGTGATTTCCGCGGTTCCCTGCTGTTCAGCCTGATCTGCCTGATCGCCGCCGGGGTCTGGGGTGCCCAGACCGCGCTCGGCTTGCTGCCGGCGTTGTGGCTGACCGCCGTGCTGGCGGTGCTCGAAGTGTCGCTGTCGTTCGACAACGCGGTGGTCAACGCCGGCGTGCTAAAGGACATGAACGTCTACTGGCGCCGGCTGTTCCTGACGCTCGGCATCGTGATCGCGGTGTTCGGCATGCGGCTGGTGTTCCCGATCGTGATCGTCGCCGTCGCCGCCGATCTCGGGCCGATGCCGGTGATCGACATGGCGCTGAAGCAACCGGAGCAGTACAGCGCGCTGCTGACCCACGCCTATCCGGCGATCGCCGCGTTTGGCGGCATGTTCCTGCTGCTGGTGTTCCTGAACTTCCTGTTCAACGACAAGCGCCAGCTGCACTGGCTGGGCCGCAGCGAACGCTGGCTGGCCAGCCTCGGCCGCATCGAAAGCGTGGCGGTGCTGGTATCGCTGGTGACGCTGTTCGGCACCCGCTGGTTCCTGCCCGACATTCTGGAGGAGCGGGTGATGGTCGCCGGGCTGGCCGGCGTCATCCTGTACATCGCCGTCGATGCGCTCGGCAGCCTGTTCGGCGAAGCCGGCGAGACTGCTGCCGAAGGCGTCAAGCGCAGCGGCTTCGCGGCCTTCATGTACCTGGAAGTGCTCGACGCCTCGTTCTCCTTCGACGGCGTGATCGGCGCGTTCGCGATCACCCGCGACGTGGTGATCATCATGCTCGGGCTCGCCATCGGCGCGATGTTCGTGCGTTCGATGACGGTTTATCTGGTCAACAAGGGCACGCTCGACGAGTACGTGTTTCTCGAACACGGCGCGCACTACGCAATCGGCATGCTCGCGGTGATCATGATCGCCGGCACCGTGGTGCACGTGCCGGAAGTGGTCACCGGCCTGCTCGGCGTGGCCTTCATCGCCGCCTCGATCTGGAGCTCGATCCGCTACAACCGCCGGCAGCAGCGGCTGAAAGGCTGATCCCGTCCGAGCGTTGCTTGCGGCCTTCGCGCCGCTGCGCTCGGCGCCGGTAGGAGCAGTGTCTGCAGGGTTCGCCGTTGTCGTTCCTGCGCCATCTCCGGCGTTCGCTGCCTGCGCCCTGCCACGCACGTACCGCGCGGTTCGTCGACGCTTCCGTGGTCGCCCCCTGGCGTTTTCGCCTCGCTTTCCGCATCAAGGCCGCAAGCGAAGGCGTGGTGCTTGGCTCGGACCTGATCCTGCTTGGCCGAAGGCGAGCGTGCAGCAGCCTGGGACAGACGACAGCTGCTGCAGCCCGATCGCCGCGCAACGAAAAACGGGGACCGCTTGCGCGGTCCCCGTTCCTGATCCAGCGGGACGTTGTCTGATCGCGGGTCGGGTCGCGGGCGCTTACGGCGCCGGCGGCACTTCGTCGTTCTCGCGGAAGTTCACCGCCGTGCAGTCGGCGATCACGTTGCGGAACACCAGGTGCGGGCCACCGGTGGTCGACGAGCCACCCGCTTCGTTGACGCGGTCGAAGGTGTTGGTGACCGTGCTGTTGCCGTCGTTGTCATCGATGTCGATGCAGCCGAACGGGAAGTCGCCGGTGATGATGGTGTTGTTGATCGAGAAGCGCATGCCTTCGCGGGCCAGCATGCCGAGACGGTCACCCGCAGCCGGCAGCGGCCGGTTCGACGGGCCAAGCACGGTGATGTTGGCCATCAGCGGGAAGGTGATCGGCGTGCGGGCGAAGCGGCCGTCCATCTCGAAGCCCGAGTTCGGCAGGTCGTTCTCCTGGATCACGAGGGCGAACTGCACACCGCCGGTGAAGCCGTTGTCGAGGTCGATGGAGTCGTCCTGGGCGCCGGTGAACACCATGTGGGTCACGAAGGCGTTGCCGCCGAAGAACTCGATGCCGTCATCGTTCGAGCGGTGCACCTGCACGTAGTCGATGGTCGTGCCACGGCCGACGCCGCCGGCGGTGATGCCCTGCAGCTCGTTGCCTTCGGCGATGATCGAGCCGGTCGAACGGACGATCACGTAGCGCAGGCTGCCCGAGCTGTCGTTCGGCGAGTTGCCGCCGTAGCGGCCGACATTGCCTTCGATCAGCACGTCACAGGTGTCGAAGCTGGTCGGCGGAGTGCCGGCGCACTGGCTGTCCGGCGCACGGCCAAGCAGCGCAAGGCCCGCCCAGCCACCGGCGGCGGCATCGGTCGAGGTCGCGGTGTTGCCGTCGAAGCGGCTGGCCACCTGGGCGCGCGAGGTCATCACGATCGGCGCGGCGGCGGTGCCGTTGGCGATGATCTGGGCACCGCGGCCGATCACCAGGGCCGAGCGGCCGGAGGCGTAGATCAGCGTGCCCGGCTCGATCGACAGCACCGACGGCGTTTCGGCGTAGCCGGCCACGGTGCGGCCGAGGTCGCCATTGCCGATCACCGCGCCCGGGAAGCTGTCGGCCTCGATCTCGTAGACGTTGTCGTTGGTCAGCGCCAGGGTGCCGGCGGCGCCGAAGCGGGCGGGCAGGCGGCAGACATCGTAGTTGCCGGTGGCGGCGGTGCCGGTGAACAGGCCGGTCTCGTCACGCGACAGCGGCCCGAACAGGGCGACGAAGTCGCCGACCAGCGTGGTGCCGGCCGGGCAGGTGCCGTTGGCCTGCGGAACCGAGGCGCCCGACAGCGCGGTGCCGGCGGTGCCGCCGAAGAAGCGCCAGACATCGTCGTTGCCATTGACGCGGACCGTCCAGCCGTTGGTCCAGGCGTTGGCGCGGGTCACGGCCGGATCGAAGGCGCCGATGTAGTTGGTGCTGACGATCGACGACGGCACCGGCAGCGAGGTGGCGTCGGTCGCCGTGACCGGCGGCCAGACCGACGGCGCGGTAAAGCCGGCGGCGAGGCCGGTGGTGCCGAAGATCGGGTAGCCGGTGCTGTCGATGCGGCCGACCACCGAGGTGCTGTTGTTGAAGCCGGATAGGCCGAAGTAGGTGGCGATCGAGAACGGGTCCATCAGGCCGGTGCCGACCGAAGTGGTGCCGGCGCCGGTGCCGATCGAGCCGCGCAGCGCGCCGGCCGGCGGGGTGTTCGGATCGGTGCTGCCGCCGGTGGTGCCACCCGTGGTGCCGCCGGTCGTTCCACCGGTGGTGCCGCCTGTGGTGCCGCCGGTGGTACCGATGTTGATGACGGTGGTGTTCGGGTTCAGGTCGGTGCCATCACAGGCGGCCAGCAGGCCGCTACCGATCAGGGCCGCCGCGATGACTGCGGTTTTCTTGAGCTGCATCTCGATGTCTCCAGAGGGTTCGTGTTGCGATTGCTGCGACAGGCCCGCACCGGCGTGCGGCCCTGCGTCGTGATCAAGAGGGGGAGTTCTTCGCCGGCACTCCGTGGGGTCAGAACTGGTACTGCACGCTGATCTGGCCGGAGCGGCCGAGCTTGTAGCTGCGCTGCAACGCGGCCTGGCCGTTGAACTGGCCCTGCTCGATGTCGATGCGCGGGTTCAACAGGTTTCGCGCCTTGATGCCGACCTGCCAGTGCTGGCCGATGCCCTGCCGGAGGTTGAAATCCAGCACCGGGTAGGACTTTTCGGTGGAGTTCGGCAGGTCGTTGATGCCGACTTCGGCGAGGCGGTCGCCGAAGATGTTGAACAGCAGGGTGGCGTCGGTGCGGCTGGCCGGATTGGTGTAGCCGAGCGTGGCGTTGGCCAGGTAGTTCGACTGGCCCTGCAGCTGGCGGGTGTCGCCGTTGGGCAGGGTCACTTCCGATTCGATGCGCGAGAAGTTGCCGGCGATGTAGGCGAACTGCAGCACCGGCGCGATCGACTTCAGGATGCCGAGGTCGTAGCGGGCATCCAGCTCGATACCGTAGTCCTTGGCGCCGTTGGCGTTCTGGAACGAGCGCACCACCTGGTTGCCCGAGGAGGCGTCGATGTTGAATTCGATCGGGTTCTGGATGTCCTTGTAGAACACGCCGATCGACGCCGCCTTGGTGTTGCTCCAGTACTGCTCGAAGCGCAGGTCGTAGTTGGTCAGCTTGGCGGACACCAGCTGCGAGTTGCCGACCGTCAGGAAGCGCGTTTCCGGATCGAGGAAGTCCACTTCCGCCAGTTCGCGGAACTGCGGGCGGTTCAGGGACTGCGACACGCCGAGGCGCACCTGCGTCTGGCGGCTGATGAACCAGGTGGCGTTCAGGCTCGGCAGTACGTCGCTGTCGACCAGCTGCGATTTCACCGTTGCGCCGCCAGCCGGCTCGCCGGTCTCGACATTGATCGTCGAGTTCTCGATACGGGCACCGGCCTGGATCTCGAACAGGTCGCCGACGAACAGGTCGGTCAGCAGGTAGAAGGCGTTGACGTCCTGCGCGCCGGTGTAGACGTTGGCGTTGCCGCCGCCGCGGATCGACACGTTGAGATCGGTCAGGTCGAAGCCGCCGGGGCCGAAGAAGGTCGGCGTCAGCACGTTCTCCGGATTCGGCACGTACTGCACGTTGCGGAACAGCGCGCTGCGCTGCGCGGCCTGCGAGGAATAGGCGAAGCGCACCGATTCGAAATCGCGATCGCGACGGGTGCCGCGCGCGCCCCACTTGAAATCACCGCGCAGCGCATCGGACAGCTCGAACGGCAGGCTCAGGTCGACGCCCAGATCCAGCGTCTTGTCGGTCAGGAATTCCCAGGTGCGGCGCGGTTCCGAGGCTTCGCCGGACTGGCCGAAGCCGATCAGGAAGGGATCATCGGTACCGGCGGCGCGGAAGCGGCCGTAGGTGCGGCGATCGAGCACGTCGCGGTCGGCGATCGAGTAGCCGGCCTGCCATTTCACCTTCAGGCCGCCGGCATCGACGAACTGGTGCCTGCCGGTCAGCTGGTTGGTGATCAGCTGGCCTTCGACGTAATCCAGCGTCACGCGTTCCTGGTCGGTCGTGAAGCCGGCGTCGCTGGCAACGGCGCGGGCGAAGAACGCGCCTTTCTGCGTCTGGCGGCTCAGCAGGCTGACGAAATCGATCTTGTGCTGCTTGGAGTATTCGTAGCCGAGGCCCAGCGTGCCGCCGGTCTCGAAGGTCTGCTCGGAGCGCTGCAGGTTTTCCGAGTCCTGCCGCGACACGTCCTGGCCGCCACCGCCGCCAGCGGTGAACACGCCGCGCTGTTCGCGACGGAAGCGGAAGTTGGTGTCGTACAGGCCGGTGACCTGGAAGCCGAACTTCTGGCTGCCGGCCAGCTTGTAGACGTTGCCGTAGCTCAAGGAGCCGCCGAAATCGGCCGGCGCGTCGTCGATGCGCTGCAGATCGAACAGGTTGGGCAGCGACTGCAGCAGCCGGCGGCGGTCGTCCAGGCTGGCGCCACCCAGCGTGTTGGCGCCGTTGTTGGTGACCTCGCGATAGGCGCGCGGCAGATCGCGTTGGCCGCCGTCGAAGCCGAGGTAATCGAAGTCCGAACCCTGGTAGGTCAGCACCGGCGACAGCGTGGTCTGGGTGTTGCCGCCGACGTTCAGCTTGATGCTGCCGGTCTCGTAGTCCGGCGTCGGCCGGGTTTCGATCAGCGCGACACCGCCGGAGAACTCGCCCGGCAGATCGGCCGAATAGGTCTTCTGCACGGTCAGGCCGCCGAGGAATTCGCTCGGGAAGGCGTCGACCGACACCACGCGGCGGCTCGGGTTGAAGCTGGGGATTTCCGCGCCGTTGACCAGGGTCGTCGAGTAGCGATCACCGAGGCCACGGACGACCACGACGTTGTTCTGCACGCTGACGCCGGTCACGCGGCGGATCGCTTCTCCGGCGTTGGAATCGCCGGCGGCGGCGATTTCCTCGGCCGATACCGAATCGATCACCGAGGTCGCGACGCGCTCCTTGGTCACCGTCGACTGGCGCTTGACCACGCCCTTGACGGTGACCGTGCCCAGCGCTGCCGCGCCGCTGCCGGCCTTGGTGCCGGCGGTGGTCGTGGTGTCGGCCGTGGCA
Source organism: Nevskia sp. (assembly GCF_051860985.1). Lineage (NCBI taxonomy): Bacteria > Pseudomonadati > Pseudomonadota > Gammaproteobacteria > Nevskiales > Nevskiaceae > Nevskia > Nevskia sp. Next base: position 52,535 of record NZ_JBIMKV010000002.1, read on the forward strand.
GCCGTTGCCGAAGCCACGCTGACCAGCAGCGGCCCGCCCAGCAGCGGCGAGGCGCGGACGCCGGCGATGTCCTGGGTCGCCGCGCCGGTCGTCGCGATCTTCACCGTGTACTCGCCGCGCGGCAGGCGCAGGTTGAAGGCGCCGCTGGCGTCGGTGGTCGTGCTGGCGCCGGTGCCGGCAGCCGATACGGTGACGCCGGACAGCGGCTTGCCGCTGCTGTCGGTCACCGTGCCACGGATGTCGGCCGGGGCGACGGCGCGGGTGTCGAAGACATCGCGCTCGATCTTCGGATCACCGCTGTCGGCGGCGAGCGTCACCGCGATTTCGGCGGCGTCGGCATCGCCCAGGCGGAACTCGGTGAAGGCCAGCGGCTTGCCGTCCCGGCTCAGCACCACGCGGTGCAGGCCGCTGCCGGCGGTGAAGCTGAGCTTGCCGCCGGCATCGGTGATGCCGACCGGCTTGCCGTCGATCACGACCGACAGGCCAGCGACGGATTCGGAATTGCGGACGACGGCAATCGACACTTCGCCGGGCGCGACCTGCGCGGCGTCGACCTGACTGACAACTGCAAAAGCAAGGAGTGACGTGGCAAGACGAGCACGCGTCATGAGTGGAGTTCCCCGGTGGTTGAGCGACGCCCAAGGCGAAGTGCGCCTTTGGAATGGCGGCAAGGTACCGGCGGAAGATGACGAAATCGTGAAATCGAGCGGCTTAGAAAACCCTTATCTCCGCGCCGTCAGGGCGGCTGTTGCAGGCTTGCTTCCATCGCCGGAAGAGCGCGCTTTCTCTCTTCAAGATGATGAAAATATTGTAAAAATCATGATCAACAGACCGCGTGTTTGAGGAAGCAGGGTTCCGACGACCCGCGATGGCTGCGCCATTCGCTGTCATGAATCCGTCATAAAAGTGAAGGAAACAGCGCGCAGGGATGGAATATCCCCGCAATCTTCAATCTTTCCGCCGGGGCGGGTGCGGGGCCGGTGCGGGGCGGCGACGGGATGGCGGTAGCGCGGGTTGCCGGCTGGCCGGCCGGCGACCTGCTGGCGCCGGGAATGTCCGCTGGGGGTGTCGGGGTGTGTGACGGGATCGGCGTCGTGCCGGCCGTCAAGTTCACGGGCGGTGGGGGGAATATCGGCTGCTGAACGTGGCGCGCCGGGCCCGTTCCGTTCGTTCGCGCATGCGCGTGGCGCTTACTCCTGTCCCCGCGATAGGACAATCTGCCCCGTTTATGTTGCATTGCGGCGAAAATCCCCTTTCGCTATCATGCGCGACCCTTGCAGCCGGGCTGCGGTGGCAGGGACCCCCAGAACAGGCAAACCAGTCGCAACGGAGTCTCGGATGAGCGCAGTGGAAGGCGTTGAAATCACCGGCGAAATTCGCCCCGCGTACAAGAAGATCCTGACGCCGGCGGCGGTCGAGTTCGTTGCCAAACTGGTTCGCAAGCACCGCAAGCGTCGCAACGAGCTGCTGGAACTGCGCAAGGAGCGCCAGCGGCTGATCGATGCCGGCAAGCTGCCGAAATTCCTTCCGGAAACCAAGGACATCCGCAGCAGCGACTGGCAGATCGCCGGCATCCCGGCCGATCTCCAGGACCGCCGCGTGGAAATCACCGGGCCGGTCGACCGCAAGATGGTCATCAACGCCCTGAACGCCGGCGCCAAGTGCTTCATGGCCGACTTCGAGGATTCCGCGTCGCCGACCTGGGACCTGATGCTCGACGGCCAGATCAACCTGCGCGATGCGGTCAACCGCACCATCAGCTACACCTCGCCGGAAGGCAAGGAATACAAGCTGAACAAGGAAGTGGCGGTGTTGATCGTGCGTCCGCGCGGCTGGCATCTCGACGAAAAGCATTTCCTGGTCGACGGCGAACCGGCCCCGGGCGGCATCGTCGATTTCGGCCTGTACTTCTTCCACAACGTTGAAACGCTGCTGAAGAAGGGCTCGGGCCCGTACTTCTACCTGCCGAAGATGCAGTCGCATCTGGAAGCGCGGCTGTGGAATTCGGTGTTCGTCGACGCCCAGAAGGCGCTCGGCATCCCGAAGAAGACCATCAAGGCCACCGTGCTGATCGAAACGCTGTGGGCCGCGTTCGAGATGGACGAGATCCTGTACGAGCTGCGCGACCATATCGTCGCCCTGAACTGCGGCCGCTGGGACTACATCTTCAGCTGCATTAAGACCCTCAACGCGCATGGCGACTGGATGGTGCCGGACCGTCACACGGTCGGCATGGATCGCCACTTCCTCGACAGCTACTCGAAGCTGCTCTGCGAAACCACGCACAAGCGTGGCGCCTTCGCGATGGGCGGCATGGCCGCCTTCATCCCGACCAAGGACAAGGCCAAGAACGAGGAAGTGTTCGCCAAGGTGCGCGCCGACAAGCTGCGCGAAGTGAAGAACGGCCATGACGGCACTTGGGTCGCGCATCCGGGCCTCGTGCCGGTGGCGATGGAAGTGTTCAACGAACACATGCCGGAGCCGAACCAGCTGCACAAGCAGTTCAACTACAAGATCAAGGCCGCCGACCTGCTGAAGCAGCCGGAAGGTTCGATCACCGAAGGCGGCCTGCGCAACAACGTCAACGTCGGCATCGGTTATGTCGAAGCCTGGATTCGCGGCGTCGGCTGCGTGCCGCTGCACAACCTCATGGAAGACGCGGCCACCGCCGAAATCTCCCGTACCCAGGTCTGGCAGTGGCTGAAGTACGGCGCCACGATGGCCGACGGCCGCAAGGTCACCAAGGAACTGGTGCTGAAGACCATCGACGAGGAACTGCAGGCCTACAAGGCGCAGCTCGGCGAGGAACGCTTCTACCAGGGCCGCTTCGCGGAAGCCGCCGGCATCATGGCGCGCATGTCCACCGCGGAGAAGTGCGCCGACTTCCTGACCCTGGCCAGCTACGACTACCTCGACTGAACCGAATCACCTACAGGCGCCCCGCCGATAGCGTCGGTGCGCTTTCCTGCTGCAAGGCTGCACTCACACCAACCGGGTCAAACCCCAAGAGGACGCTGCAATGATGAGCCGTGAAGACCAGATCAAGGCCCTTGAACACGACTGGGCGACCAATCCCCGCTGGAAGCTCGTCAAGCGCGGTTACTCCGCCGCTGACGTCGTTCGCCTGCGCGGCAGCGTTGCCATCGACCACACGCTGGCCAAGCGCGGCGCCGAAAAGCTCTGGAAGCTGGTCAACGGTGACGCCAAGAAGGGCTACGTGAACGCGTTCGGCGCGATCACCGCCGGTCAGGCCATGCAGCAGGCGAAGGCTGGCCTCGAAGCCGTCTACCTGTCGGGCTGGCAGGTTGCCGCCGACGGCAACACCAGCGAAACCATGTACCCGGATCAGTCGCTGTACGCGTACGACTCCGTGCCGACCATGGTCCGCCGCATCAACAACACCTTCACCCGCGCCGACGAAATCCAGTGGAGCCGTGGCATCGGCCCCGGCGACAAGGGCTTCATCGACTACTTCCTGCCGATCGTCGCTGACGCGGAAGCCGGTTTTGGCGGCGTGCTGAACGCCTTCGAACTGATGAAGAACATGATCACCTCGGGTGCCGCTGGCGTGCACTTCGAAGATCAGCTGGCTGCTGCCAAGAAGTGCGGCCACATGGGCGGCAAGGTGCTGGTGCCGACCCGCGAAGCCGTCGAAAAGCTGATCGCCGCCCGTTTCGCCGCCGACGTGCTCGGCGTGCCGACCATCGTGCTGGCCCGTACCGACGCCGAAGCGGCCAACCTGATCACCTCGGACTACGACGCGAACGACAAGCCGTTCCTGACCGGCGAGCGCACGCAGGAAGGCTTCTTCCGCGTCAAGAACGGTCTCGAGCAGGCCATCTCGCGTGGCGTCGCCTATGCCCCGTACGCCGATCTGGTCTGGTGCGAAACCGGCGTGCCGGACATCGGCTTTGCCCGCGAATTCGCGCAGGCCGTGCACGCTGCCTGCCCGGGCAAGCTGCTGAGCTACAACTGCTCGCCGTCGTTCAACTGGAAGAAGAACCTCGACGACAAGCAGATCGCCAAGTTCCAGCAGGACCTGAGCGACCTCGGCTACAAGTACCAGTTCATCACCCTGGCCGGCATCCACATCAACTGGTACAACACGTTCCAGTTCGCGCAGGCCTACGCGAAGGGCGAGGGCATGAAGCACTACGTGAACATGGTGCAGGAGCCGGAATTCGCCGCGCGCGAACAGGGCTACACCTTCGTCAGCCACCAGCAGGAAGTCGGCACCGGCTACTTCGACGACGTGACCACCGTGATCCAGGGCGGTTCGTCGTCGGTCAAGGCCCTCACGGGTTCGACCGAAGAAGAGCAGTTCCACTAAGCGGAACGGGCTGCACTTGCTGCAAGAGAAAGGCGCCTTCGGGCGCCTTTTTTCGTTGGGGCCGCTGCGCTATCGCGCGGCTTGCGCAGGCAAAACCGGAGGGCGGGTCGCGACCCGCCATCAACGACGCGTCACGGTCGCAGTAGGCTGTTTCGCAGCAGTGGGTTTACGTCGAACCCGCGAAAATGTGCCGCGTACCGCCAGCCCGGGCCTGGCGTCCTGCCGTTGGCGTTCCGCTTGAGCGAGGGGCTAGGCCGCACCGCGCCGATGAAATTGAACAACTCGGGCGAACTTCTCGAGTTGAAGGTTGGGGTTTAACACGACAAGGTTGAAGTTGTTCCCCGCTCTTCGAGTTGATGGGTAGCGAATCGCATCTATAGACGACGCCCGAGCACAGTCGGCGACGAATCGCGATACAACATAGTGTGGGCGCTGCCAGCCGTCGCTTTCCTGCCTCGCACTGACCAGCGCAGAGTAGACAAGGCAGTTCAAGAGATCAGCGTGATCGAGCGAGGCTTGATCGCCTTTGTAAGGATCGATCAGATCAAGGACACGTAGTTTGGTCTGGAGTTCAAACTCGAGGATCAAGGACGGCGCTTCTCGAAGCTCGGCATGACACGTGTCAACGTCGCTTCCAAGATACAAGACGGGGTGACCGGAGTGATTGAAGCGCCCTTCCTGTACGACTCGCGGTGGTGGAAAGTCAAACGCCCGCACGTGCTCCGCTACCGTGTCATTTACCTCGCTGCGACCACGGTACAGATGCCGTTCGAGCTTCTGTATTGGCAGGGTCGCTGCAAGCGATCGCACCGCGGAAAGCACTTTCCTGCAGAAGTCGTGTTCCAGAAGTAGGAACGGGGTTGCCTTCGCAAGGGCGGCAACATCGCGAATTGTATGTTCGAAGTCCTGCGGAACGTTGAAAGGGAAGTTGTAGGGCCAAATATTTCCGCCAAGCGGGCTGCCACAACGTGGACAACTCAATTGAGAGATCAAGCGATCGAACTCGGCCTTGGAGTACTCGTCGCGCAGGTAGCTCCCCTCGTAAAACGCGTCGAGATTAATGCTTGTGGTCTGGAAGCGATAGTCGTCCGCACTGTCCGCATACGGCCAGACTGCAAGGAAGTCACCGTGACACGCGTCGCAGCATGCGATGTCAGCAGTGAATCCCTTCTCGAGATCGCGGTAGAACCACTCCGCGAAGGCGTCGACTTCAGGGTTCGGCATTGCTGGTTAGTTGTACGGCCTAACGCCCCATTTCAGCCGCAGATTTGCCGTAGCGAAGCGGAGGCAAATATGTCGGCTGGAAATGATGGTTAGAGGGCATGGCCATGTGCGATTGCAAATGCGGACACCGCGAATTCAGTGACGCCGAGATTGAGGCGCTTGTAGAAGCCTCATTTCGTTCCGCTGAAATGCTTGAACGATTTGCTGAGGATCAAGCTCATAGGCAAGCCGAGATAAACCGTCGGCGTAAGCCTGCAATGAAGCTGTTGGATTTTCTAATGCAGCGAATTCGGAGGCTTTGGCTTTGAATACTGCGGCGATCTTGCTGGCCTGTGGGTGCGTTGCGATGAGCAATGCACATAGACTTTCTAGAGCATCTAGGCGCCCCTTGAGATGTGCGATGTCTTGCTCTGCGAATTCGACTTGCTCTTCGAGCGACACTGTTTTGCCCTCTAAAGTTCGAAATCACCGGCGGCCGTAGGCCGGCCGGTGGATTGATGGGTTAGGCGTCACTCGTCTTCCACTATGAGCGGAGTCTGCGTTTTGTACAGAACTGACGGAGCAACGCGCTTCTTGAACTTAATTTTCTCTTTTAAATAGAAGGTGAAAGCGGCCGCAAGTTCATCGGGGGCGCGAGGATCAAGCAGGATGCTATCAATTAGCCAATGCGGGTTGACTTTCAGCTTCAACCCTCTGCGAATGTCTTTCTCGTTCGCGGTGGGCAGATGAAGAACTGCACGGTATTCAGCTTCATGATCGAACGCCTTCCTCTTAAGCAGAAGTGCGTCCGTAGCGCGCTCCACTGAGAAGCCGTTGGATAAGTCGGCCTGAATTTCACGAAGCTGCTTGTTGATATTGAACTGACTTAAGTAGTTAACCTCGTCCAGCCGAATCGTGGCGCCTAACTCTTTGACTGCGGGCAAGAGCGCTCGGCGAAGAAGCTTTGTGCTGGTCGAGATGCGCACTCCAAGGTGATTGGGAGAGTAGATGCGCCACATGGCATCAGACGCGCCCTTCATGCACCAGCATTGGCCAAAAAACTGATGACTTGCCGCGTGACGCAGCCTGACTTCGTACGGGTCGACCCACGTAGATGGGTGAGCGAAGTGAAGCTCGCCACGCTCAAATATTTGAATCACGCGATCAAAGCTAAGTATTCGATACAGTCGACCAGAACTTGTATTCATGTGATGCCTAATCACAATTAGGCTGCAAAAAATGCACGATAACCTGCCACATTATCGCGTGAAAACGTACGATAACTTGGCAAAAAATGCCGGATAACGTGTCGCATTGGAGTTAACCCGCAGGTTCTCATCGGAGATTCCAGTGGCCGCACTAGTGCACGATAACTTGGCTGGTGTAGCCGAAACAATCAGGCTCTCGGACGGGCATCGATCGGCTGTGTCGTGAACATCGACGTCAACGATGCCAACACTGCGCCGCGATGGTTCCGCTCGCCGTAGGTAGTGAGGTGTGGCTACTTCAACTCATGTACCCAAGGCGCATGCTCAAACGCCCGGTAGTCGCAGGTCAGTTCGCTGTGCGCGGGGATGTCGATCGAAGCGATCGTGCGGATATCGTCCTCATGGCAGTTCGGCGTGTTCGCATGGTTCATGAACTTGCCGTTGTCGCCGCACAGCATGTAGACGCCGTCGACGTTCAGATAGCTGTACGCGCGCACCTTGCTGCGGAACGGTTCCGGCATGGCGTCGAGTTCCGCCGGGGTCAGTTCCCAGTCGATGACCGGGTTCAGTTCCCAGACGATGGTGCCGGCCGGGATCGCCACCGGCGTGAACACGCCGAGGCCGTGGATGCTGCTGTTTGCCAGGTAGGTCGGGACCAGAAACATGCGGACTCCTCGGTACGCGTTTGCTTCGGGTACAGCGGTGGCCGCCTGCCTGCCTAGAAGCCTGCCGGCAGCGGCGCGTTCGGTGCGTGGTGTTCGGACTGCGCCTGGGTGATGTTGCTGCCCGGCGGCACGCTGCGGGTGAGCCAGACATTGCCGCCGATGCTTGATCCCTTGCCGATGGTGACGCGGCCAAGGATCGTCGCGCCGGCATAGATCACCACATCGTCTTCGACGATCGGGTGGCGCGGCTGGCCTTTGACGAGGCTGCCGTCATCCGCCGATTCGAAGCGCTTGGCGCCGAGCGTCACGGCCTGGTACAGGCGCACGCGTTCGCCGATCACGGCGGTTTCGCCGATCACCACGCCGGTGCCGTGGTCGATGAAGAAGCGGCGGCCGATGCTGGCGCCGGGGTGGATGTCGATGCCGGTGGCCGAATGCGACAGCTCGGCGATGATCCGCGCCAGCAGCGGCACGCCCAGGCGATACAGCTGGTGCGCCAGCCGGTGGTAGATCACCGCCATCACGCCGGGATAGCAGACCAGCACTTCATCGACACTGCGGGCGGCCGGATCGCCCAGATAGGCGGCTTCGACATCGCTGTCGAGCAGCGCCCGCGCTTCCGGCAGATAGCCGGCGAAGGCGCGGACGATGGCCTGGGCGCGGCCCGCCACGTCGGCGTGGGCATCGTTGCCCAGCCGCGCCGCGTAGCTCAGCTCCAGCTGCACCTGGGCGTGCAGCGCATTGAGCGCGGTGTCCAGCGTGTGGCCGACGTAGTAGTCCTCGCTGTCCTGGCGAAGATCGGGCGGGCCGAGCCGCATCGGGAACAGCGCGCCGCACAGCGCATCCATGATCGCCTGCACCTGCTGGCGCGCCGGCACTTCGCGGCTGCCGGAATCGAGGCTGCGCTGTCGGGCTTCGCGCCAGCGCTCGCGCTGCTGGCGCAGGCCGGCCACGACCTCGTCGAGATGCCAGCGGGATTGCGGTGCTGCGTTTGGATTCATGGTGAGCCCGGGCATTCAGCGCGGCGGCGGGGTCGGCAGCCGGCGCTGCAGCAGCGCCTGCAGGATCGCCATGCCGACCAGCACCAGGCCGGTCTGGATCCACGACTGCACGAGCTTGCGCTGCTGGTCGAGATTGCGGCTGATTTCGCTGCGCACGTCGGCGCGCATCTGCGGCAGCGCCTCGGCCTTGGGCTGGCGATCCGGCGGCAGGCGGGCGAGGTCGATGCTGAGGTTCAGTTCGGCGGCCAGATCGAGATCCTGCTCGCTGTAGACCGGCAGCCGGTACAGCTTGTAGGCGCCGTAGCCGCTGAGGCTCAGGCCGATGACGGCGAACAGGACAGCGAGGTGATAGCGGACGTTGCGGCGCATGGATTTCGGGAGCTGACGCCGCGGGGCGCGAAAGCCTCCTGCGCTAGACTCGAAGCACCTTGGCCGTCACAGGAGTGGGCGCATGCTGATCGGCGTACCGAAAGAAATCAAGGTTCACGAGTACCGCGTCGGGCTCACGCCAGCCGGCGTCCGCGAGTTGAAGGCGCACGGCCACGCGGTGCTTGTGCAGGCCAGCGCCGGCGCCGGCATCGGCATCCCGGATGCGCAGTATCAGGCGGCGGGTGCGGAGATCGTCGACAGCGCCGAGGCGGTCTTTGCCCGGGCCGACATGATCGTCAAGGTCAAGGAACCGCAACCGGCCGAATGTGCGCGCCTGCGCGAAGGGCAGGTGCTGTTCACCTATCTGCATCTGGCGCCCGATCCGGCGCAGACCCGGGCGCTGGTCGAATCCGGCTGTGTGGCGATCGCCTATGAAACGGTCAGCGATGGTCGCGGCGGCCTGCCGCTGCTGGCGCCGATGAGCGAGGTCGCCGGCCGCATGTCGATCCAGGCCGGCGCCCATGCGATGGAAAAGGCGCCAGGCGGCAATGGCGTGCTGCTCGGTGGCGTGCCCGGCGTGGCGCCGGCTGATGTGGTGGTGATCGGCGGCGGCGTGGTCGGCTACAACGCGGCGCGGATCGCAGTCGGCATGGGTGCCAACGTGACGATCCTCGACCGCTCGCTGCCGCGCCTGGCCTGGCTCGATACCGCGTTCGACGGCCGGCTGACCACGCTGTACTCCACGGTCGATGCGCTGGAAACCGCAGTTCGCCATGCCGATCTGGTGATCGGCGCGGTGCTGGTGCCGGGCGCGGCCGCGCCGAAGCTGGTGACCCGGGCGATGCTCAAGACCATGAAGCCGGGCGCGGTGATCGTTGATGTCGCGATCGACCAGGGTGGCTGCTTCGAGACCTCGCGCGCCACCACGCACCAGGACCCGACTTATGTCGAGGAAGGCATCGTCCACTACTGCGTGGCCAACATGCCGGGCGGCGTGGCGCGCACGTCGACGTTCGCGCTGACCAACGCGACCATGCCGTTCACCGTGGCGCTGGCCGACAAGGGCTACCGGCGCGCGCTGCTGGATGATCCGAACCTGCGCGAAGGCCTCAACGTGCATCTGGGCCGCGTCACCTATCAGGCGGTGGCCGAAGCCCTGGGCTACGAATACCAGCCGACCCGCGAAGCGCTGAAGCCCTGGTGGGCGCCGAGCGATCACTGATCGCTCGGCCGGCCTGGCCAAAATGCGGATCTGACCCCAATTTCTGTGGGGTGCGTCAGGCCGGGGATTTCACGGCCGGCAGCCCGGCAATCAGCACGTCGGCGATCGAGCCGAACATCGCGGTGGAGCGCTGGGCGCGCGCCATCGTCCGCACGCCGCTGAGCGCGGCCATCACCGTCGAGGCGTAGGCCAGCGCGGCCTCGCGGCTGTCGAAGCGGGCGGCGACGCCGTCGGCAATCGCCTCGACCCAGCTCCTGACCACCGTGGTCACGGCATCGGCGATCGGCCGGTTGCCGGATGACATCTCGCTGCCGAGGTTCGAGGCCACGCAGCCGGCGGTGTAGTTGCTCGATTCCAGCTCGTTCGCGGTGGCTTCGAACATCGCTCGGATGAACGCCGGCGTGTCGTCGCCGACGGTGGCCGCGCGGCGCGCGATGCGGCTGCGGATTTCCTCGCCGAACACGGTCAGGGCTTCCAGCGCCAGCTGTTCCTTGCCGCCCGGGAAGTGGAAGTAGAACGAGCCCTTCGGCGCGCCGCTTTCCTCCAGCAGCTGGCTCAGGCCGGTGGCTGAGTAGCCCTGGCTGCGGAACAGCCGCACGGCCGCTTCGATGGCGTCCTGGCGGGCATTGCTGGTTCTGGCCATGTCTCCTCCTTGCTCAGCCGACGAACGGCGTCTTGCGTCGTCGATTCGAATTATGTAGGGTAGTCGCCATAGTATGGCAAACGCCATACTGACTCGGCAAGCGGCGGAACCGCCCGGCCGGGGGAAGCATCGGGACCGGCGATCCGGCCGCATCGGGGTAGAAGTGAGAGGAACAGGCGATGAAAATCGTGAATGGGGTGTCGTTTTCGGCCTTGCTGCTGACCGGCCTGGGGTCGATGGTGATCGGTGCGCGGATCTGGTCGGCGCCGGATGTGTTCGCGTACCAGATCGGGCAGGGCCATCTGCCGGCAGCGGCCATCGATGCGCTGGCGCTGCAGCATGGTGCCGCGCTGCTGGTGATTGGCGGGCTGGCGATCGGCGCGGCGTTCCTGTCGGCTACGGTGCGCTGGCTGCTGCTGGGGCTGCTGATCGTCACCGGCATCGCCGCCTGGTTCGGCGTCTGGCAGTTCGACGAGGCGCGCCATGCGCTGTACGGCCCGGCGCTGAAAACCCTGCTGCTGGCCGATCTGCTGAGCTTCGCGGCGGTCACCGCCGTGCGCGATGCCGATCGTCCGGCGCCGAAGCCGGGCGACGCCGCATTCCACTTCAACTGGGGTTGACGGCAGGCGGAGCAGCACGCGGCGACCGGGCCGTCAGCAGCCCGTCCGGTTGGCCGCCGTCTGGCTTTCGATCTGCTTCAGCAGGCCATCGAAGCCGACCGACTTGAAGGCCTTGTCGTACTGGCTGGCGCGGATCGCGAGATCGCTGACGCCGTCGGCCACCACGTTGACGATGCGCCACTGGCCACCGACTTCGTGCAGCACGTAATCAAAGTTGACCGGATTGCCGCTGCCCGGCGTCAGCTTCGCATTCACCTGGCGAGTGCCATCGGCCAGTTCGCGGGTGGCCAGCGTCTCGAATTTCTCGCCGCCGAACGCCGAGAACTGGCTGGCATAGGTGGCCAGCACCAGATCGCGGAAGGTGGTGGTGAAGCGGGCCTGCTGCTCCGGCGTCAGCGTCTTCCACTGCCGGCGCATGACCCGGCTGGCCAGGTAGGGCAGGTCGAAACTGCCGTCGACGGCGGTCGCGATCCGGCTGCTGCGGCCGCTGCAGCCCAGCGTCGCGCCCTGCTTCATGTTGCCGATCAGCACGTCGTGGAAGCCGGTCACGACATCGCCGGGCGCGGGCGCAGCCAGGGCAAGAGCACCGGGCAGCAGCAGCGCGGTGGCGAGCAGGGAACGCAGGAACACGGGGAGTTTCGGCATCGGCGACAATGGAAGGCTCTGGCGGGATCGCTATTGTCAGGTGCAATAGCGACCCGTGCCAGCCTTTCAAGTTCCATGTTTCCAGGGGTTTCCGGCGGATGAGTCGTTTGCTTTCGGCGTGGGTCGACGCTGCCCAGCGTCGCGCGGTACTGGTGGTGGTTCTGGCGCTCGTGATCGGGGCCGGGCTGGCGGCGTATACCGCCCGGCATCTGAGTATCGATACCGACCTGCAGAACCTGCTGTCGCCGGAGCTGCCGTGGCGGCAGGCGGAAATCGAGATGGACCGTCAGTTCCCCAAGCTCAGCCACACGCTGGTGGTGGTCATCGAGGGCGGCATCCCGGAAGTGATGGACGCCGCGCAGGCCGCGCTGGTGGCCAAGCTCCGGCCGCGCGGCGACGTGTTCTCCGAAGTGTTCGCGATCGAGACGGAAACCTATTTCCGTCGCAACGGCCTGATGTTCCTGCCGGCCGACCAGCTGCAGAAGCTCGCCGATGACGTCACCGCTGCCCAGCCGTTCCTTGGCGCGCTCGATCAGGACCCGAGCTTGCGCGGCCTGTTCACGCTGCTGGGTCGGGCGCTGAACGCGCCGGAAGGTACCGATTTCGACTTGTCGCCGGCCTTCAACGGCATCGCCGCCAGCGTGGCCGGCAGTGCCGAAGACCGCGACGCGCCGCTGAGCTGGCAGGCGCTGGTCGGCGGCGGTGGCGTCAGCGAACTGGCCGGCGCGCGGCGATTCATCGAACTGGGCGCGATCCTCGACTTCAAGCGCCTGCTGCCGGCCGAACTGCCGGTGCAGGCGGTGCGCGATGCCGTGCGCGAACTGGGCCTGGAGCAGCAGGGCCTGAAGGTGCGGCTGACCGGCACCGTGGCGATGGAGCATGAGGAAATCCAGACCGCGTTCTCCGGCGCTGGCCTCGCGCTGTTCCTGGCGTTGGCGGTGTCGGCGCTGCTGCTGTGGTTCGCGCTGCACTCGCTGCGGCTGATGCTGGCGGCGATCCTGTCGCTGGCCTACGGCCTGCTGCTGACCACGGCGTTCGCGGCGGTCGCGGTCGGCCATCTGAACCTGATTTCGGTCGCCTTCGGCGTGCTCTACATCGGCCTCGGACTCGACTACGCGCTGTACCTTGGCATGCAGTACCGCGAGCGGCTCGGCCAGGGCCTGCCCAATCAGGGCGCGCTCGGCGTGGCTGCGGCCGATGTCGGCGGCTACATGACGGTCTGCGCGCTGACCTGCTCGCTCGGCTTCTTCGCCTTCGTGCCGACCGATTTCCTCGGCATCGCCGAACTGGGCCTGATTTCCGGCGCCGGCATGATCATCAGCCTCGCGGTCACCGTCACCCTGCTGCCGGCGCTGATCGCGCTGCTGGCACCGGACCCGAAAAAGCTGGCCTGGACGCCGGTGATCGGCAGCACGCTTTCCAAGGTGCTGGCCTGGCCGTTCTCGCACGCCAAGCCGATCTGGATCGTGTCCGCCGTGCTGGTCGCCGGCTCGTTGTACTTCGTGCCGGGGGCACGGTTCGACAGCGATCCGCTGAAGCTGCGCGACCCGGACACCGAAGCGATCATGACCTTCCGCGACCTGCTCAAGGACCCGGAAATCCCGACCTTGACGCTTTCCGCACTGGTGCCCGACCAGGACACCGCGACCCGGCTGGCCGCCGAGCTGGCCAAGCGGCCGGAGGTCAAGCGGGCGATGACGCTGGACAGCTTCGTGCCTGCTGATCAGGACGAGAAGCTCGCGATCATCGAAGACCTGCGCTTCGCGCTCGGCCCGCAGCTGGCCGACGCACCGGCGCCGACCGAGCCAGCCGCGCGCGATGACGACGATGCGCTGATCGAGCAGATGCGCGCCGCCCTGCCGGCCTATGTCGCGACCCAGAGCGGCAAGCAGGCCGAGGCCGCAAAAGCGCTGCAGGCGGCGCTCGATGGCTTCGCTGCCGAGTACGGCAAGCGCGATGCCGCTGGGCAGGCGGCGCTGCTGGCGCGGCTGCGCGCCAACCTGCTCGGCAGCCTGCCGGCGCGGCTGGCCGGCTTGAAGGACGCGCTGAAGGCCAGCGCCGTCACCGCAGCCGATCTGCCGCCGTCGCTGATCGACCGCTGGAAGAGCGCCGACGGCTTGTACCGTGTCGAGGCGATGCCGGCGAAGGTGCTCGACAATCCGACCGACGAAGCCGCGTTCATCACCGCCGTTCAGGCGGTGGCGCCGACCGCGACCGGTGGCCCGTCGACGCAGGCCGAGGCCGGCCGCTCGGTGGTCAAATCGTTCCAGGACGCGTTCACCTATTCGGCCGTGGTCATCACCCTGCTGCTGCTGGTGCTGCTGCGCTCGGTGATCGACACGCTCCTGGTGCTGGTGCCGCTGGCGATGGCCGGGCTGCTGACGGTGGCCGCCTCGGTGATGGCCGGCGTGCCGTTCAACTTCGCCAACGTCATCGCGCTGCCGCTGATCCTCGGTGTCGGTGTGGACTACGGCGTCTATCTCGTGCAGCGCGGCCGCGATGCCGCCGATGGTTCCCTGCTGAAGACCGGCACCGCCCGCGCCGTGCTGTTCGGCGCGCTGATCACCATGGTCAACTTCGGCAACCTGGCCTTCGCCAAGCATCCCGGCATGGTCAGCATGGGCCTGCTGCTGACCCTGGGCCTCGGCATGACCTTGCTGTGCGCGCTGGTGCTGCTGCCCAGCCTGCTGGCGCTGCGCTGGAAGCACGCCGCCAAGTGAAGAACCGGAGGATCTGACGATGAGCCTTGGAATCGCCGTGCTGACGGTGTCCGACACCCGCACGCTGGATGACGACAAGTCCGGCAACCTGCTGGTCGAGCGCATTGCCCGCGATGGCCACCGGCTGGCGGCGCGGCTGATCCGCAGCGACGACCGCTACGGCATCCGCGCGCAGGTCTCGAACTGGCTGATCGACGACACGGTTGATGTGATCGTCATCACCGGCGGCACCGGCCTGACCGGCCGCGACCTGGTGCCGGAAGCGGTGCGGCCGCTGCTGGATCGCATCACCGATGGCTTCGGCGAACTGTTCCGGATGCTGAGCTACGCCGACATCGGCACCTCGGCGATCCAGTCGCGCGCCTTCGCCGGCTCGGCCAACGGCCGTCTGGTGTTCTGCCTGCCGGGTTCGCGCGGCGCCTGCGAACTGGCCTGGGACAAGATCATCGGCCTGCAGCTGTCGACCGCGACGCGGCCCTGCAACCTGGTCGACCTGATTCCGCGCTTCAAGGAATCGCCGGATCAGCCGGCCCCGAAGCGGCCGTCGAACCGCGACTGAGTTAGGCGCTCAGCCAGACCTCGATCGGCGTCTGCGGCTGGCTCAGCACCGCGCTGATCGGCCATTGCTGCGCGTCAGGCGTTTCCCGCGCCTGCTGGTAGACCGCGAGCTTGGTCGCGCCACTCAGCGGCAGCATCAGGCAGCGGGCATCGAGCAGCGCGGTCAGGGTCAGGGTGATGCGCGGATGCGGCGCGGTCAGCGGCGTGATCGCGGCCAGCGGGGCAGGGTTGTCGAGCGCCAGCGCAGCGGCCAGTCCTGAAGCACCGGGAAACAGCGAGGCCGTGTGGCCGTCCTCGCCCATGCCGAGCACCACGACGTCGAACGGTCGCGGCACGGCGGCCAGTGCGGCAGTCGAGGCGGCCAGCCCGTCGGTGAGCTGCGCGAACGGCGACTTCAGCGGCACGAAGCGGGCCGCCGCTGCCGCATCGCGCAGCAGGTGTTCGCGCAGCAGGCGCTGGTTGGAATCCGGCGATGTCGCATCGACCCAGCGTTCGTCCGCCAGCGTGATCCAGACCTTCGACCAGTCGAGATCCGCGATCCGCAGCCGTGCGAACAGCGGCACCGGACTCTTGCCGCCGGACACCACCAGCGAGGCCGCGCCGCGTTCGGCCAGTGCGGCGCGCAGGCGTTCGATGATCGCCGCCGCCAGCGCCTCGGTCGCCGCTTCGGCCGAAGTGAAACGGTGCTCGGTCAGCCCGCCGCTCATGACTCTTCCTTCCAGCACAGGCCGTCGCGAACGATCAGCGCGCTTGATGCCGTCGGCCCCCAGGTGCCGGCCGAATAGGGTTTGGGCGGATCGCTCTGCGCAGCCCAGGCGGCGTGGATCGGGTCGATCCAGGTCCAGGCGGCATCGAGTTCATCGCGGCGCATGAACAGCGTCAGGTTGCCGCTGATCACGTCCATCAGCAGGCGTTCGTAGGCGTCCCACTGGCGGGTCTTGAAGGTTTCGGCGAAATCGAGATCGAGCTTGACCGGCTTCACCCGCATGTCCGCCCCCGGCACCTTGGCCAGCACATGCAGTTCGATGCCCTCGTCCGGCTGCAGGCGGATCACCAGCCGGTTGACGTTGCCGGCGTCGTTGCCGGGCAGGATCGCGTGCGGCACGGCGCGGAAGTTGATGACGATCTCCGACATCCGCTCCTGCATGCGCTTGCCGGTGCGCAGATAGAACGGCACGCGCGCCCAGCGCCAGTTGTCGACATCGACGCGCATCGACACGAAGGTTTCGGTGGTGGTGCCTTCGGGGATGCCGGGTTCGTCGAGATAGCCGGGCACGGCGCGGCCTTCGATGGCGCCGGCGCGGTACTGGCCGCGGACGATCTTGTTGCGCACGTCGTCCGCCGTGAATGGCCTGAGCGCGCGCAGCACCTTGAGCTTTTCGTCGCGGATTTCGTCGGGGTCGATCGATGACGGCGGCTCCATCGCCAGGATGCACAGCAGCTGCAGCGCGTGGTTCTGCACCATGTCGCGCAGTGCGCCGTAGCGGTCGTAGTACTCGCCGCGATCGCCGACGCCGACCGTTTCCGCAAGCGTGATCTGCACGTCGCGCACTGCCGCGCGGTGCCACAGCGGCTCGAAGATCGAGTTGCCGAAACGCAGTGCGATCAGGTTCTGCACCGTTTCCTTGCCGAGGTAATGGTCGATGCGGAAGATCTGCCGTTCCGTGAAAATCTTGGCCACCGCTTCGTTGATCGCAGTGGCCGAGGCCAGACTGAAGCCGAGCGGCTTTTCCAGCACCACGCGGCTCAAGCCGGTGACCAGGTTCGCGGCTGCAAGGTTGTCGCAGATGCCGGCGAACAGGCTGGCGGCGGTCGAGAGATAAAACACCCGGATGCGCTCGGCCGAATCGGCGAGGGCGGTCGCCAGCTTCGCGTAGTCGCCCGGCACCGTGGCGTCGATCGCGAGGTATTCCAGCCGGGTGGCGAACTGCGCCCAGACGGCTTCATCGAAGTCCTTGGCCGGGATGAACCGCTTACAGGCGGCGTGCACCATCGCGACGTAGGTCCCCGTGTCGAGCGCCTGACGCGACACCGCGATGATCCGCCAGCCGCTGCAGTCCTTCGTATCGCGATGGCGGTAGTACAGGGCCGGCAGCAGCTTGCGCAGCGCCAGATCGCCGGTGCCGCCGAAGAAGATCAGGTCGAAACAGGGAGGTTGGGCCATGGCGCGGAGGTCTTGAGTGGCGGCTTTGCATCGTTCTTGCAGTGCTATCTTGCCTGCCCGATGCCGTTTCAATCCGCTAGCCGCTTTCCTGCCACCGGAAGCGGCGGCGCGCCGGAGAGATCATGCCGCTGAATCCTGTGGTTGCCGCCGTCACCGCGCGAATCAAGAACCGCAGCGCGGCAACGCGCAGCGCCTATCTGCAGCGGATCGACCGGGCGCGGGAAGCCGGCACGGCCCGCGGGCGGCTGGGCTGCACCAATCTCGCGCACGCCTTCGCCGCCGCCGGTGGCGAGGACAAGCCGGCGCTGCGGGCGGTGCGCTGGCCGAACCTCGGCATCGTTTCCGCGTACAACGACATGCTGTCGGCGCACCAGCCGCTGGAGCGCTACCCGGCGATCATCAAGCAGGCGGCGCGCGAGGCCTTCGCGGTTGCCCAGTTCGCGGGCGGCGTGCCGGCGATGTGCGATGGCGTGACGCAGGGCGAGCCGGGCATGGAGCTGAGCCTGTTCTCGCGCGACGTGATCGCCATGTCGACTGCCATCGCGCTCTCCCACAACACCTTCGACGCGGCGCTGATGCTCGGCGTCTGCGACAAGATCGTGCCGGGCCTCGTCATCGGGAGCTTGAGCTTCGGCCATCTGCCGGTGATCTTCGTGCCGGCCGGGCCGATGACCTCCGGCGTTTCCAACGACGACAAGGCCAAGGTTCGGCAGCTGTTCGCACAAGGCAAGGTCGGCCGCGATGCGCTGCTGCAATCGGAAGCGGCCAGCTACCACGGTCCCGGCACCTGCACGTTCTACGGCACGGCCAATTCCAATCAGATGCTGATGGAAGTGATGGGCCTGCACCTGCCGGGCGCAGCCTTCGTCAATCCGAACACGCCGCTGCGTGATGCGCTGACGGCGGCGGCGGCCAAGCGGATCGCGGCGCTGACTATGCTCGGCGAGGCCTACTCGCCGATGGCGGAGGTGGTGGACGAGCGGGCGATCGTCAACGCCATCGTCGGCCTGCACGCCACCGGCGGCTCGACCAACCACACGATCCACTTGATCGCGATGGCCCACGCCGCCGGCATCGTCATCGACTGGGACGACTTCTCCGAGTTGTCGTCGGTGGTGCCGCTGCTGGCGCGCATCTACCCGAACGGCAAGGCCGACGTGAACCACTTCCACGCGGCCGGCGGCATGGCCTTCCTTATCCGCGAACTGCTCGACGCCGGGCTGCTGCATCGCGATGTCCGCACGGTGGCCGGCCGCGGGCTCGACGCCTATGCCGAGGAGCCGTACCTCGACGGCGACGGCCAGCTGGCCTGGCGCGCCGCGCCGGCCGCCTCGCTCGATCTTTCCGTGCTGCGGCCGGCCGCCGATCCGTTCAGCGCCGATGGCGGCCTGCGTCGGCTGACCGGCAATCTCGGCCGCGCTGTCATCAAGGTGTCAGCAGTGAAGCCGGAACATCGCGTCGTGGAAGCGCCGGCCATCGTCTTCGATTCCCAGGAAGCGGTGCAGGCGGCGTTCAAGCGCGGCGAGCTGAAGCGGGATTTCGTCGCCGTGGTCCGCTTCCAGGGGCCGCGCGCCAACGGCATGCCGGAGTTGCACAAGCTGACGCCGCCGCTGGCGGTGCTGCAGGACGAAGGTTTCAAGGTGGCGCTGGTCACCGACGGTCGCATGAGCGGCGCGTCCGGCAAGGTGCCGGCGGCGATTCACGTGTCCCCGGAATGCCTCGCCGATGGCGAGCTGGCGCGGGTGCGTGATGGCGACCTGATTCGTCTCGACGCCGAGGCCGGCACCCTGACGGCGCTGGTCGACCCCGCCGAGTGGGCGGCGCGGCCGCTGGCCACCGCCGATCTGTCGGCGAATGCGTCCGGTACCGGCCGCGAGCTGTTCGCGCCGGCGCGCGCCTGTGTCGGCAGCGCCGAAGAAGGCGCGATGATCGTCGGCAGCGCGGCCTTCGCGCTCCACGGCCTGAGCCCGGCGTAAACCATGATGATGACCGTGCACGAGAACAAGAACAGGAACCCCGAGATGCAGATCGTCGACATCCTCAAGGACGGCCCGGTGATGCCGGTGATCGTTCTCCATGACCTCCGGCACGCCGTGCCGCTGGCGCAGGCGCTGGTGGCCGGCGGTATCCGCGTGCTGGAAGTGACGATGCGCACGCCAATCGCGCTGGACTGCGTGCGCGCGATCCGCGCTGCGGTGCCGGACGCCATCGTCGGCGTCGGCACCGTGACCGGGCCGGAAGACGTGCTGGCGGCGATCACGGCCGGCGCCCAGTTCGGTGTCAGTCCGGGGGCGACGCCGGCGCTGCTCGATGCGGTCAACAAGTCCGGCCTGCCGTTCGTGCCCGGCACCATGACGCCCAGCGAAGTGCTGGCCGCCCGCGATGCCGGCTTCCGCGCGCTGAAGCTGTTTCCGGCGCAGCCAGCCGGCGGCATTCCGCTGCTGAAGGCGTTGGCCTCGGTGTTTTCCGACGTGCTGTTCTGCCCGACCGGCGGCATCGACGCCGCCAGCGCCCATGGCTACCTGGCGCTGCCGAACGTCGCCTGCGTCGGCGGTTCATGGCTCGCGCCGCCGGCGCTGATCGCGGCGGGCGACTGGGACGGCATCACCGAGCTGGCGCGGGCCGCCGGGCGACTGCGGGCCTGACCGGCAGGCGGGATCAGACCGCCATTACGGCTGTCGGCCGCGCGGCTGGCCTGATCAGCGGATTTCAGCCAGCCGCGCGTCCAGTGCCGCGCCGCGCTGTTCCAGCGCCTGACGAATGCTGGCCGGATAGAGCCCGCGAACCGTCGACAGCGTGTCCAGCGCCTGCGCCGCCCACCGTCGGGCCGCTGCGGCATCGCGACGTCGGGCGGCGATTTCGGCGAGCGTCATCTGCGCCGCCGCGACCACCGGCACGCGGCGATCGCCGGCCAGCGCCAGCACCGCCTGCAGCTCGCTTTCGGCTTCGGCCGCGCGGCTGGCACCGCCATGCTGCAGCTGGACTTCGGCCCACCGCTCGCGCGTCTGCAGCGCGCGCTCGTGAAAACTCGTCAGCGGCCGGTAGGCGGCGCGCGCCAGATCCAGCTGCCGCAGCGCCGCCTCCGGCCGGCCGCGCTGCAGCTCGCATTCGGCGACGGCCAGCTGGGCGTCGGGCACCAGCACCGAGGAGTCGCCGGTGGCCGGCAGGCCGCCGATCGACGCCGACAGTGCGTCGATCGTTTCGCTGCAGCGGCCGCGTTCGAGCAGCAGCCCCGATTTCAGGGTCAGCGCCTCGGCGTACAGCTCGCCGACGGCGCCAGGGTCGATCAGGGTTTCGCCGGGGGCCGGCCGGTTCTCGCGCTGGCGGATGAAGTACTGGAGTTCGTTGTCGACCAGCGTTTCCGCCGCTTCCCGGCGACCGGTCGCCACGAGCAGGCCGACGCGCTCATAGAAGACCTGCACGTAACTGATGAAGGCCTTGCCGAAGGTGGCGAGCTGGAGTCGAGTCGATTCCTCCAGCGCGGCTTCGGCTTCTGCCGCGCGACCGAGCTGAAGCTGCGCCACGCCGATCATCTGCAGGGCATTCGCCAGCACCCAATCGTTCGGCTGCGGATCGCGGCGGAGCCGGCCGAGCAGGTCGGTGGACAGCTGCAGCGCCCGTTCCGACTGGCGGTCCATGGTCAGCGCTTCGGCGAGGTACAACACAGTCCAGCGGCTGCGGGTGTCGTCCTGGCCGTAGCGGCGGAAAATGGCGTCGGCGCGGCTGAAGGCAGCGATGACATCGGCATTGATGCCGATCTTCGGTCGAGTCCCGCGCGTCCACTCGCAGAGCCAGTTGGCTTCGGTGACGGTATCGAGCAAGCCGGCCCGCTCGATCAGCGCGCGCGCTTCGCGCAGCGTCGCCAGGCTCTGGTCGAAGCGGTCCGATTCGAAGAGCGTTGCGCCTTCCTGGGTCAGGCTGTCGATGATCCGGACATCCAGCGGCCCGGCCATTGCCGTGACGATCGCCCGGTACCGCGCGTGGGCGGCGCTGGCGCGCTCGGGCAGGTACCACTGGCGATACAGCGCGCGCGCCGCCATCAGCAGTTCCAGCTGCACCTCCGGCTGGCCGGCAAGGCTGCTGTCGAGCCCGTCGACGATCTCGTCGAGCATTTCCCGCGCGGTGATCGAGCCGGGCTGCTTGTCGCTGGCCACGGTCCGGCTCGACGAGCGGAACACCTTGAGCAGGAAATCCCGCGTGGCATTGGCGCGCACCGCTTCGGCGGCGGCGCGCAGCGCTTCCGCAGTGGCCCGCTGCGCCTGCCACAGGCTGATGCCGCCGCCGGCCAGCAGCGACAGGCTGACGACCAGCGCCGAGCCGATCGCCAGCCGGTTGCGGCGGGCGAACTTCAGTGCCCGTTCGACGCGGGTGATGTGGCGGGCGCTGATCGGCTCATTGGCGAGATGCCGGCGCAGATCGCTGGCCAGCCGTTCCACCGACGGGTAGCGCGCCTCCGGCGCCGGCGCCAGCGCCTGGGCGACGATGGCATCGAGATCGCCTTCCAGCGCGCGCCGCCAGCGCGCCACGTCGAGGCCGCCGGCCTGGGCCGGGAAGTCGGCCGGCGCAAAGCTGGACGCCAGCAGCGGGGCTTCATCCTCTGGCCGCGTGCTGCTGCGGCCGCTGCGCGCGGCAGGCCGGGGCCGGCGGCCGCACAGCAGTTCATGCAGCACCACGCCGAGCGCGTAGACATCGGTGGCGGCGGTGATCGTCGCGCCGTCGAGCTGCTCCGGCGCGGCGTATTCCGGCGTCGCCGAGCGGCCGGCCAGCCGGGTGATCTCGGTGAGATCGCCGCGGCCGCCGTCGTTGATCAGCTTGGCGATGCCGAAGTCGAGCAGCTTGACCCGTCCTTCGTCGGTGACCAGCACGTTGGACGGCTTGATGTCGCGATGGACGATCAGCCGAGCGTGCGCCGCCGTCACCGCGTCGGTGACCTGCAGGAACAGCCGTACGCGGTCGGCGATCGACAGCCGCCGGTCCCGGCACCAGTGGTCGATGCGCTGACCGTCGACCTTTTCCAGCGCCATCCACGGCTGGCCGTCGTCGGCGATGCCGGCGTCGTAGAGCTGGGCGATGTTCGGATGGCTGAGGCCGGCCAGGAAATCGCGTTCGCGGCCGAGCCGCATCCGGGCGCCGGCCGTCAGCAGCCAGGTGTGCGGCAGCTTCAGCGCCACTTCGCGATTCAGCGTGCCGTCGGTGCGCTGGGCGCTCCAGACCTCGCCCATGCCGCCCTGGCCCAGCGGCGTGACCAGCCGGTACGGCCCGATCGCCAGACCGCTGGAGAAGGTCCAGGTTTCCTCGTCGTCGCCAGCGGCCAGCCGGGGTTGCTCGGCGGGCGGCGCGGTCTGCTGGTCAAGATCGATATCGGCGGCCTGGCGCAGCAGTCCGGCGAGATCGGCGTGTTCCGGCGCCAGTGCCGCCAGCCAGGCGGCGCGCGCCGATGCGTCGATTTCCAGCAGGGCATCCAGCAGGCTGGAAAATTCCTGCCAGCGCTCAGGCGGCAGTGACGACAGCGGTGCCGTCACCGGTCAGACCAGCAGCATCCGCATCAGCACCCGGGCCTTTTCCCAGTCGCGGCGGACGCTGCGCTCGGAGATGCCCAGCGCTTCGGCGATCTCGGCTTCCGGAAAGCCGCCGAAGAAGCGCATTTCCACGACCTGCGCCAGCCGCGGTTCGCGGGCGCGCAGCGCGGTCAGCGCCGAATCGATGACCAGCGGGTCATCGTTGACGGCCATCAGGTCGCCCATCGCCTGCACGTCGAGCTTCAGCACTTCGCCGTTGCCGCGACGATCGGTCATCCGCTCGCGGGCCAGGTCGACGACTACCGAGCGCATCACCGCCGAGGCATAGCCGAGGAACTGCAGCCGCTGCCGGCCTTCCAGCGGGCTGCCACCACTCTCGATCATCCGCAGACACGACTGGTTTACCAGGGCAGTCGTGTCGAGCAGCGTGAAGTTGCCGGCGCGCCTCAGGCGGCTGCGGGCGAGCGCCTTGAGATCGGGATACAGGTGGCCCCACATCGCGTCGAGTGACGCGAGATCCGGTGGTTCGGCATCGAGTCCGGTGCTGGGCACCGTCGTGACAGCCGGTGGCATGGGCGAGGGCGGGTCGGGTGTGGGCTGGGATGATCAGCCGTTTGCAGCGCGGCGTCCATTCGAGTGCAGCAACGCTCTCATGCGGTTACGCGGTGCTCGCGGCGACGGATGCAGATCAAGATGTCCGGTGGTGAAATGCACTAAATTAGTGCAAATAACTGGCGGCGGACGTTTCGGCTGAAGAGTGAAAATTCAGTCAATTCAATCGACTGAAAAGGATCGATCAGATGAAAATCGAAAAAATTCGCGGACTGCCCTTGAAACGTGCATGTACCGCACTGAAAATGTGCGTACTGCACCATGAAAAAGCTCTCGCCCATTCTTGTTGTCGTCCTCGCGCTGCTGATGCAGTTGCGCGTGGCCTACGCCTGCGATGCTGCATGGCTGGCCGACTGCCAGCTGCATGGCGTGGTGGCCGAGGTGGCGCTCGACGACGAGCCCAGCGATCGCGGTGACCGTTGCGCGGTCGGCGTCGATCTCGCCGTCCGGGCCGGGCGGGTCGGCGGTGACGTATTGGCGGCCGAGTTCACGCCGCCGACCAGCAGCGATTTCATCGCACTGGTGCCGGCGGCGCTGGCGATCCCGAGTCCGCTGTCCGATCGGGCGGCTTCCCCTCGGCCGCCCCGGACCGGACCGGCGCGCGGCGCCGGCACGCGGACCTGGCTGAGCACGGCGCGCCTGCGCCTGTAAGCCACGGCCGGACGCGGCATCGGGCTGCCGCGTTTTTCGGATCTCCCCGCCCGATGGCTGCATCCGGCCATTCCCTCCGGTGTCCTCTGCTGTGCCCCGATTTTCGTCCGAGACGAGGTATTCCCATGTCCACCACTTTCCGCCTTGCCACCCTGTTGGCCGCCGCTACCTTCAGCCTGGCCGCCAACGCCGACAATGCCGCCTGGCTCAAGGCCAAGAACCCGGCGCTGAACCGCACCACTGCCCAGGAAGCGCCGGCCCGTGCCGACCAGCCGGCCGCCGGTTCGATCGAAGCCTGGAAGCAGGCCAAGTTCCCGGCGCTGGCCGTCACTGCTGCCAGTGAAGCGCCGGCCGCGGCCGATGCGCCGAAGGCCGGTTCGATCGAAGCCTGGAAGCGGGCCAAGTTCCCGCATCTGCAGAAGACCAGCGCCGCGCGCTGACGCGCTGTCGGGTCCCGCTCCGCGCGGGACCTGATTCATCGTTGACCCACGAAGACCGCAGGCGATCGCCTGCGGTCTTCTGGTTTCCGGGTGCCGCCGCCGCGGCGCTGGGAAGCGGCGCTCAGAACGCTTCGCGGTAGGGCCGCAGGTCGAGTTCCTGGGTCCAGGCCGAGCGGCCCTGGCGGTACAGGTGCCAGTAGTTCTCGGCGATCGAATCGACGTCCAGCAGCCCCTCGCTGCCGAGCTTGTCGACCATCTCCGGGATCGCCTTGCGCAGGCGCTCGCCATCGACGCCGCCGTCGATCAGCACATGGGCGATATGCAGCCCTTTCGGCCCGTACTCGCGCGCCATGCTCTGGCTGATCATCCGCAGGCCGGCCTTGGCGGCGGCGAAGTGGGCGAATCCCGGCTTGCCGCGCAGGCTGCCGGACGCGCCGGTGAAGATCACCGTGCCGCGTCCCAGCGGCAGCAGCCGGCGCGCCGCCTCGCGGCCGACCAGGAAGCCGGCATAGCAGCCGACCCGCCAGAAATCCTCGAACTGCGCGGCGGTCAGCCGGGTGAAGTCGATGATCTGGTTGTTGCCGGCGTTGAACACCACGACGTCGGCGGGAGCCCGGCCTTCGGCGCTGCGCATCGCGCGATCGAAGGCGGCGATCACCGAGGCCTCGTCGGTGACATCGGTGACCACCGCTTCCGCCGAGCCGCCGGCAGCGACGATGGCGGCCGCCACCTGCTCGATCTTGGCCGCGGTCCGCCCGGCCACCAGCACGTGGTGGCCACCGGCGGCGAAACGCCGGCAGACGGCGGCGCCGATGCCTTGTCCGGCGCCGACGCCGAAGACGATGGCCTGCGGTCGGCCGGCGGCGGTGGCCGGAACGGAGCGGTCGTGGGGCATGGCGGCACGCGGTCAGGGGATGGGCATCGAGTGTGCGCCATGATCCGGCGGCCGCCGCGATACGGGCGCACCCGCTTTGCGCGAAACCCCGGGGATCGTTCAGGCTCGCTATCTTCGCAACCGCGTTGGAGCCTGTCCCGCATGAGCCGCTACCTGAGCTTCGCCTACGGCGTGGTCTGCTACACGATCTTCTTTGCCGTGTTCCTCTATCTGGTCGGCTTCATCAACGACTTGCCCGGCATGAAATCGGTCAGCAGCGGCGAGCCGGGCCCGCTCGGCATGGCGCTGGCCATCGATCTCGGTCTGATCGCACTGTTCGGCGTCCAGCACAGCGTGATGGCCCGCGCCGGCTTCAAGCGCTGGCTGACCGCGCTCGTGCCGACCCCGGTGGAGCGCAGCACCTACGTGATGGCAACCAACCTCGTGCTGATCGCCATCTACCTGCACTGGCAGCCGGTGGCGGGCCAGCTGTGGAAGGTCGAAGACCCGCAGCTGGCGATGGCGCTGTACGCGATCGGCGGGCTGGGCTGGCTGATCGTGCTGATCTCGACCTTCCTGACCAATCACTTCGATCTGTTCGGCCTGCGCCAGGTATGGCTGAACCTGGTTCGCCGCAGCTACACGCCGGTGGCCTTCCGCGAGCATTACTTCTATCGCTGGATTCGCCACCCGATGATGACCGGCATCTTCATCGCCTTCTGGGCAACGCCGAACATGACGGCCAGCCACGCGCTGTTCGCGGCCGGCATGACGCTCTACGTGTTCATCGGCGTGCACTTCGAGGAGCGCGGCCTGCGCGAGGAACTGGGCCAGCCGTATCGCGACTACGCCGCCCGCACCGGCCGCTTCCTGCCGTTCGCCTGAGTGGCGCGGCGGGCGTGGTGGCTCAGAGGCCGCCGCGCTCGCGCAGCCTGAGGAACGCCTGCATCAGTTCCGGTTGCAGGGCTTTCAAGGTCCGCCGGGTATCGAGATCACCGGCATTGCCGAGCAGCTGGTGCAGCGCGCGGAAGCAGGCCTGATCGTCAGCGGCGGCCAAGGTCACCGGCGGCTGGTCGGGCAGCAGCCATTCGCGCTGGCGGGCATCGGCCAGCAGCAGCCAGGCTGGGAAGCGGGTGATCGGCAGCGGCGCGTCGGCCAGCTGGAACTCCGGCCAGCGGCGCAGCAGAGCGGTGTCCGGATCATCCGGCGGCAGCGCATCGAGCAGCGGCGCGGCGTCATCCGGGAACAGCCAGCACAGCCGCATCCGCAGCCGTCGCGCTTCGCCGATCCGGTGCTGCCGGGCCTGGATGTCGGCAAGCCGCGCGATCAGCGCCGGCGAACGGCTCCAGTCGCGGCCACGGTCGGTGATGCTGGCGGCGGCATCGCGCCAGTGGCCGGCCGCCATCCAGGCGTGGCTCGGATGCTGCCGCAGGTCACCGGCATCGGCGTCGTCCACCCCAGCATCGCGTTCGAGCGCCTGGGCCAGCGCCACCCACAGCGGCGCCAGATAGGCCCGCGCCGCCGGCCCCAGCAGCTGCTGCGCTGCCGGTGTCAGCTGCTGTTCGATCTGCTGGCCTCGGGCCGCGTGGCTCTGCGTCGCCGGCGGGTCGAGCGCTTGCAGCAAGGCGGCGAAGGCCGGCGCTTGGCGCGGAGCTTCTTGTTCCAGTTTCTGCAGCAGCGCACGGGATGCGGTGCGATCGTGGCGGGCGAGCGCCGTGCGCAGCCCCTCGACGACGAATAGCGCGGCGTTGTCGTGGAACAGATCGCCCTGCGGGCGATTGGCCGGTCGCTTCAGCACGCCGCTGCACAGCAGCACCCAGTGCGGGTCGTCGCCCAGCGCGGCGGGCCCGGCCGGTCGCGGCTCGCGGACCAGGCCTTGGGCGCGGGCGTGGCGGATGGCCGCCTCCAGCGCCGGCAGCACGGTGGCGACCGGCACCAGCAGCGCCGCCTGCAGCGAGGTCCGTTCGCCGTGCTGCCAGGCGCTCACGTCGGCGTAATCGAGCCAGCCCTGGCGCAGCAGGAATTCGAACGGATCGAAGGCGCCGTGTTCGAGCAGCAGGCGATCGGTGGCGGCGTGCAGTTCGGCAGTGCCGAGCGCCGGTCCGGTCATTCGGGCAGCGCGATCCAGCGCAGCACCGCGCCGGCCTGGACCGGCGCGCTGCCGGCCTCGACCCACACCAGCACGTCGGCGCGGCCAAGGTTCGACAGCATGTGCGAGTCCTGGCGGGGCAGCGGGTTCAGCCGCGCGACGCCCTGCGCGTCATGGCGCAGGCCCATGCGCACCAGGCGGGCGCGCTCATCGTCGCGCTCCACCGGATGGTCGAGCACGCCGTGGGTCCAGCCGAGGTCCGGACGCTTCAGGCCGGCGAGATGGTCGAGTACCAGCCGCACATGCAGCACCATGCTGATCAGCACCGCTCCGGGGTTGCCGGGCAGCGCCAGCATCAGCCGCTGACGGCCGTCGGTATCGTCGCGGACGCCGAAGAACAGCGGCTTGGCCGGCTTCTGGGCCACTTTCCAGAACACCCGGCGCACGCCGAGTGCCTCGGCGGTGGCGGGCAGGAAATCCTTGTCGCCGACCGATGCGCCGCCGGCCGTGAGCACCAGATCGGCCTCGGCCAGCGCTGCTGCCAGCGCCGTGCGTACCTGTTCGGGGTCATCGCCGAGATGCACCGGCGGTGGTACCTCGATGCCGTGGTGGCGCAGCAGCGCGGTGATCAGCGGACCGTTGGAGTCATGAATCTCGCCGGGCTTCAGCGGCGTGCCGGCGGGGCGGACTTCGTCGCCGGTGACGAATACCCGCACGCAGGGCCGGCGGCGCACGCGGACGCGGTCGACTTCGGCATTGACCAGCGAGGCCAGCAGGCCAGGGCCGATGCGCTGGCCGGCCTCGGCCAGCACGGTGCCGCGCGCCAGTTCTTCGGCTTGCCGACGGATGTTGCGCCCACTCGGGAATGGCCGGGTGAAGACCAGCATGTCGCCATCGCGCTGCGCCCGTTCCTGGGCCTGCATCGCATCCGCACCGTGCGGTAGCAGCGCGCCGGTGAAGATCCGCGCCGCCGTGCCCGGCGCCAGCACCGGCCGCGATGCGTGGCCGCTGGCGGCGATGGTCTGGCGCACCGACAGGCGCACCGGCGTCTGGTCGCTGGCGGCGGCGACATCGGCGCTGGCGAAGCAGTAGCCGTCGAGGGCGCTCTGGTCGAAGCGCGGCAGGTCGGTCTGCGCCAGCGCCGGCTCGGCCAGCACGTCGCCGTCGGCTTCGAGCGTCGGCCGCTCGATCACCGGCAGCGGGCGAACCGTGGTGGCGTAGAGGGCGAGGGCGTCTTCGAGCGCGGTCAGGGCCATGCGCGGGTCACTCGGTGATGGTCAGCAGATCGCTCAACCGCAGCTCGGCGTCCTGCCATTCTTCCGGCGTGTTGACGCTCCAGCCCCAGCGCGGCCAGTCGGCGAAGCGGACGCTGACCACCGAATGACGCGCCTGCCACTCGCGCGGCGTGCTGCCGCCGTCGTCGAGATAGCGCGCGAGATCGTCACGCAAGCCGCGTTCGATCAGGCAGCACAGCGGCTGCGGACCGTGGCCATCGTCGACGCAGGCGATCGCCGCGCCGGTGCGCCGGCGCGCTTCGTCGAGGCGCACGACGAGATCGTCCGGCAGCAGCGGCGCATCGCCGGGAACGATCAGCACGCGGTCGCTGCCGGCGGCTTCGAGACCGGCGGCGATGCCGGCCAGCGGGCCGCGGCCGGTGTGGCGGCCGTCGTCGACCACGGCCAGTCCGTAGGCGGCGTACTGCGCGGCATTGCGATTGGCGCTGATCACGAGGCCGGCCACCTGCGGCGCCAGGCGGAGCAGCACCCGTTCGAACAGCAGCTGGCCGGCAAGCGGCTGCAGCGGCTTGTCGACACCGCTCAGCCGCTGCCCGGCGCCGCCGCAGAGGATGACGGCGTCGACGCGGCTCATCGCGCCGGGCTGGCCGGCGTCAGCACCGTCGGCGTCGCCACCGGATCGACCTGCGGGAAATCCAGCGTGTAGTGCAGGCCGCGGCTTTCGCGGCGGGCGAGCGCGGAATCGACGATCAGCTCGGCAACCGTCACCAGGTTGCGCAGCTCGATTAGGTGATGGCTCACCCGGTAGTGCAGGTAGAACTCGATGATCTCGCGCTTCAGCAGCGCCACGCGGTGACGCGCGCGCAGCAGCCGCTTGGAAGTGCGGACGATGCCGACGTAGTCCCACATGAAGGTGCGCAGCTCCAGCCAGTTATGGCTGACCACGACGTCTTCATCGGAATCCGACACCCGCGATTCGTCCCAGGGCGTGAGCGGCGGTGGCGCCGGCATGGCCGGCAGCTCGCGGATCAGGTCGTCGGCGGCGGCATCGGCGAACACCAGGCATTCGAGCAGCGAATTGGACGCCAGCCGGTTGGCGCCGTGCAGGCCGGTGCTGGCGCATTCGCCGGCTGCGTACAGGCCGGCGATGTCGGTGCGGGCGTGGAGATCGGTGACCACGCCGCCGCAGGTGAAATGCGCCGACGGCACCACCGGAATCGGCTGCCGGGTGATGTCCAGTCCCAGCGACAGGCAGTGGGCGTGGATCGAGGGGAAATGCTCGCGGACGAAGTCGGCCGGCTTGTGGCTGATGTCGAGCCAGACATGCTTGACGCCGAGCCGCTTCATCTCGTGGTCGATGGCGCGGGCGACGATGTCGCGCGGCGCCAGCTCGCCGCGGGCATCGAAGCGCGGCATGAAGCGCTCGCCGACCGAGCCGTCCGGATTCGGCACGTGCAGGGTCGCGCCTTCGCCTCTGAGCGCCTCGGAAATCAGGAACGAGCGCGAATCGCCGTGGTACAGCGTCGTTGGATGGAACTGCATGAATTCCATGTTCGCCACCCGGCAGCCGGCGCGCCAGGCCATCGCAATGCCATCACCCGAGGCCCCGAACGGGTTCGACGAATACAGGTAGACCTGGTTGGCGCCGCCGGTGGCCAGGATCACCGCCTTGGCTGCGACGGCCTGGATGCCCTTGCTGCGACGGTCGTACAGGTAGGCGCCCTGCACGCGGCGGGCGGCCTTGTCGACGATCAGATCGACCGCCACCGTACGTTCGCGCACTTCGATCAGCGGATGCGCCTCGGCCAGCGCGGCGAGGGTGGTTTCCACGGCCCGGCCGGTGGCATCGGCCGCGTGCACCACGCGACGGTGGCTGTGGCCGCCCTCGCGGGTCAGGTGCAGTCGCTGGCCCCTGAGTTCGCCATCGGCATGGGTGAACACCACGCCCTGGTCGACCAGCCAGGCGATGCACTCCGGACCGCGTTCGACGGTGAAGCGGACCGCCGCTTCATCACAGAGCCCGGCGCCGGCGATCAAGGTGTCCTGCACGTGCGCCTCGACCGAGTCGTCCTCGTCGAGGACGGCGGAGATGCCGCCCTGCGCCCACAAGGTGGAGCCGCTGGCGAGCGTGCCTTTCGACACCACGCAGACGCGGTGGCCGGCCTTGGCCAGGCGCAGCGCGGCAGACAGTCCGGCGGCGCCACTGCCGAGGATCAGCACATCGGATTCGTTCACGCAGGAATGTCGGGCTTGCTAATATTTCAGGTACGACGACAACCACGAACAGTCGCGGAGTTTAGCCAGAATCCCCGGTGACGCGGGTGCGGCGCCCCCGTCTTCCCAGAGCGCATGAACCCCGACATCACCGACGAAGAACTGGTTGTCCTCGCCCAGAAAGGCGACCGGCGGGCATTCGAGCTGCTGGTCCGCAAGTACCAGCACAAGATCGTGCAGCTGGTCAGTCGTCTCGTCGGCGATGGCGATGCGCCGGACGTCGCCCAGGAAACGCTGATCAAGGCCTGGCGTGCGCTGAAGGGCTTTCAGGGCAACAGCGCGTTCTATACCTGGCTGTACCGGATCGGCATCAACACGGCCAAGAACCATCTGGTGTCGCGCGGCCGCCGGCCGTCGAACCAGGACATCGACATCGTCGATGCCGAGCAATTCGGCCACACCGAACACTTGAGCGACGTCGACACGCCGGAGTCGCTGCTGCTGTCCGACGAGATCAAGCAGAAAGTCGGCGAAGTGATCGCCAAGCTGCCGCCGGACCTGCGTCAGGCAATCGTGCTGCGCGAGCTTGAAGGCCTGAGCTACGAGGAGATCGCCGAAGCGATGGACTGCCCGATCGGTACCGTGCGGTCGCGCATCTTCCGCGCCCGCGAGGCGATCGATGCCGTCGTGAACCCGTTGATGAGTTGAGGGGTCTGAGCGTGAGCAGCGAGCGCGGTCGGACCTGTCGGAATGTTGATGTGTTTTTGCCAGTGAGCGGCCGGAACTTTTCTGTTCAGCCGCGGTTAATGTCCCATGTCGCGGCTTCAGAGCCCGGTTCGGAATGAGCGAAATGTCAGAAGAATTGCTGTCGGCGCTGTTGGACGGTGAGTGCACTCCGGCTGAAGTCGAGGCCGCGTTGGCCGCCATCGAACGCTCGCCCGAGCTGGCGGCGCGCTGGAGCCGGATGTGCCTGACCCGCGACGTGATGGCGGGCCGAACGGTCCGCAAATCGGCGTTGGATCTGACGGCCAGCGTCATGGCGGCGCTCGACGACGAGCCGGCGGTCGCTGCACCGTCCAAGGTGGTGCCGCTGCGGCCCCGAACCGCAGCCCCGGTCGCGACGCCGGTGCCGGCAGCCGCCGTCAGCGCCCGCAGCCTGCGCTGGCAGCGGATGGCGGGCCTCGCGGTCGCCGCGTCGATCACCGCCGTCGTGGCGATCGGTGGCCGCAGCCTGCTTGACCAGCCGGTCGACGCAACGCTTCCCGCCGCGCAGCAGGCGGCAGTGACCGGCAATCTCGTCAAGGTGGGCGCCGACGGCCAGATGAGCGGCGCGGTGCCGGTCGAAGTGGCAAGCGAGGAATCGCCCGCCTGGGACGATCTGGATGCCGACGCCAAGCGACAGCTGACCGACTACCTGATCCAGCATTCGACCCGCGGTGCCGACGCCGGCATGGGCAGTTCGCTGGGTTACCCGCGTCTGGTGGCGCAACAGGCGAGCTATCGGCCGGCTGACGGTAGCCGCTGATGCGTCGCTGGCTGTTTTGTGCAGGCGTCGCCTGCACCTCGCAGGCTGCGCAGGCCACCGCAGCCGATGCCGCTCCCGACGCCGCCGTCGATGCCGGCGCGCTGCTCGTCCAGGCCGCCGAGGCCTCGCGGACCCGCAACTACCAGGGCGTGGTGATCTACCGCGGCGACGAGCGTTTCGAAGTGCTGCGCGTGCAGCACCGCTACAAGGACGACAGCGAACGCGAGCGCATGGTGTCGCTGACCGGCGATCCCCGGCAGCTGCTCAGGATCGACAACCGCCTGATCTCGATCACGCCGAAAGGCCGCTCGATCTCGGCCGAGCGGCCTAGCCTCAAGGGCTTCCTGGCGCAGCTGACGGTCGAGCGCGTCGAACAGCTGAAAGCCCATTACGAATTCCGCAGCGAAGGGGAAGGCCGCATTGCCGGCCGGCCATGCAACGGCGTCTCGGTGCGTCCGAAGGACAAGTACCGGTACGGCTACGAAGTCTGGACCGATCAGGAAACCCGCCTGCCGCTGAAGATCAGCCTGACCGGCCCGCGCCGCGAAGTGCTGGAGCAGGTGATGTTCACCGAAGTGGCCTATCCGAAGTCGATCCCGGACGAAGCCTTCGAAACCGAAGTCGACATCCGCAAGTTCAACCTGATCACCCGCAACCTGCCGAAGCTCGATGACGTCCCTGCGGCCGATCCGCATGGCGAACCGCAGGTGACGCTGGGCAAGCTGCCGCCCGGCTTCAAGGTGGTGATGCACGACGATCGGCTGCTGGCGGACGGCTCCGGCAACGTCGAGCATCTGCTGCTGTCGGACGGCCTGTCGTCGATTTCGGTGTTCTCGACGGTCCGTTCGCAGGAAGCGAAGGGCGTCAACGGTCCGTCGCATATCGGTGCGGTGCAGGCCTACGGCACCGTGGTCGGCTCGTTCCACGTCACCATCGTCGGTGAGGTGCCGGGCGCAGCGATCAAGATGATCGGCGACAACCTGCGGGTGCCGATCCCCGGCCAGGATGGCGCCGCCAGCACGCCGGCCGGCAGCAATGAGCGGCCGCCCGCGCAGGACATCGCGGCTCCGTCGACGGCGGCTACGCCGCGCTGAAACCCGCTTCATGCGTGGCTTTCGGGTCATCCCGGCGGCAATGTCGGCTGACCGGGGGCTGTCTTGCCGCAGCGCGGCGGGCCATGTTCAACTGCCGCGTTCGCCGTGATCCGTCGCTCGCCCCGGTGCGATCGACCCGCCTGCCCCGGTCCGGGCACTCCTGGAGTTGAATGATGCAGATCGTCGCCGGTCGCAAGACCGCCGTGCTGGCGTTGCCCCTGCTGATCGCCGCCGGCCTGCTGGCGGCCTGTTCGTCCGAACGCGCCGCCGGCTTGCCGGAATTGGCGGAACTGGTCGAGAAGGTCAGCCCGACGGTGGTCAACATCAGCGCCGTACCGGTGGACGCCGAAAGCCCGGCGGCCGCCACGCCGGGCAGCGATGGCCGACCGGTGCCGGACTGGCTGAAGAAGTTCCTTGAAGAACATGGCGACGGCGGCCGCAGCGGCGCCGCGCCGGGGGACGGCTCCGGCGGCGGCAATGCCGACGAGCCGTCCCCCGGTGGCGATGACGCCCAGGCGGACGGGGATGGCGACGGCGAAGGCTTCCCCGATGATGGCGCCGGCCCCGGCGGCGAACAGTCGCTCGGCTCCGGCTTCATCCTGTGGTCCGACGGCTACATCGTCACCAATCACCACGTGGTGAAGAACGCCAAGGAAATCGTCGTCCGCCTGTCCGACCGTCGCCAGTTCCCGGCCGAGCTGGTCGGCAGCGACGAGCGCAGCGATCTGGCGCTGCTGAAGATCGACGCCAAGAACCTGCCGGCGGTGAAGCTCGCCAACGTGCAGAAGTCCCGCGTCGGCGACTGGGTACTGGCGATCGGCTCGCCGTTCGGCTTCGACTACACGGTCACCGCCGGCATCATTTCCGCCAAGGGCCGCAATCTGGAAACCGAGCAGTACGTGCCGTTCATCCAGACCGACGCGGCGGTGAACCCCGGCAATTCCGGCGGCCCGCTGTTCAACCTGAAGGGCGAGGTGATCGGCGTCAATTCGCAGATCTACAGCCAGAACGGCGGCTTCCAGGGCGTGGCCTTCGCGATCCCGATCGACGTCGCCGCCAAGGTCGCCAAGTCGCTGAAGGAAACCGGCCGCGTCCGTCGCGGCTGGCTCGGCATCGTCATGCAGGAAGTCGATCGCAAGCTGGCCGCTTCCTTCGGCATGGACAAACCGGGTGGCGCACTGCTGGCCCGGGTGCTGCCGGACAGCCCGGCGCAGCAGTCCGGTCTCAAGGCCGGCGACATCATCGTCAAGTTCAACGACACCGAGATCGCCACCTCGCGCACGCTCAAGCCACTGGTCGGCGACGTCACGCCGGGCGAGACCGTGACCCTGGACGTGCTGCGCGATGGCCGCCGGGTGACGGTGAAGGTGGAGGTCGGCGAGCTGGCCGAGCAGGACCTCGCCGATGGCAGCGGCAGCAGCAGCGAGCGCGCACCGTCAGGCGATCCGAAATCGGCACCGAGCGATCCGGCCGGCCGGCCGCTCGGCGTGGTCGTGCAGACGCTCGGCGATATCGAGCGGCGCGCCGAGAAGGTCGTGTCCGGCGGCGTTCGCGTGGTCGAGGTCGGGCCGGGGCCGGGTCGCGACGCCGGGCTGATCGTCGGCGACGTGATCCTGTCGATCGCCAGCCAGGAGATCGACAGCGCCGATCGCTATGCCCAGGTCGCCGGCCGGCTGACGCCGGGCCAGACGGTGCCGATGCTGGTGCAGCGGCAGGGTGCACCGCTGTTCCTGGCGCTGGGTGTGCCGGCCAAGCCCTGATCCCCGATGGCGGACGCGATGACGCTGACCCTGCTGGGGCGGGATGGCTGCGGGCTGTGCGAGGAATTTCTCGAGGCCTTCGCCGCTGCCTGCCCTGATCTGCTGCCGCGACTGGCGGTGGCTGATGTCGACAGCCGCGCTGGCTGGGCCGGGCGCTGGGGCAAGGTCATCCCGGTGCTGATCGACGACGAGGGCACGCTGCTCTGCGAAACCTTCTTCGACGAGGCGCGGCTGCGGGCGGCGCTGGCTGACGGGACGCCACGATGATCGTTCGCCCGCGTCCGCACTGGTTCCGGATGCTGTTCATCTGGCGTGGCTCGGTGCTGCGCAAGCTGGTGCCGCGGCTGTCGATCATCGGCGGGCTGGCGGTGTTCGCGCAGGTGCTGCACATCTCGGTCGATGCCGCGTGGCTGCACCGCGTCGAGCTGAGTCTGCAGCCGTTCACCTTGCTCGGGCTGGCGCTGGCCATCTTCCTCGGCTTCCGGATCAACGTCAGTCACGAGCGGTACTGGGATGCCCGAAAGTTGTGGGGCACGATCATGAATGCTTCGCGGGCGCTGGCCCGACAGGCGCTCACCCTGACCGAATGGGCGCCGAAATCGCCTGAAGCCCAACGCTTCGTGCGGGCACTGATCGCCCACGCCCATGCCTTCCGGCACCAACTGCGGGGCACCGATGCCACCGACGATCTGCAGCGGTTGCTAGTGCCGGCGGATCTGTCGCGCGCGCTGCCGGCGCGCTGGAAGCCGGTGGTGATCCAGCAGCTGCTAGGTGACCAGCTGCATGCCGCGCGGCGCAGCGGCCAGCTGCCGGACATCCTGTCGGCGTCGATGGAGCAGAGCTTCAATACGCTGGGCGATGCGATCGGCGGCTGCGAGCGCATTGCCGGCACGCCGATCCCGCTGACCTTCTCGGTCATGGTTCACCGCACGATCTACTTCTACTGCACGCTGCTGCCGTTCGCGCTGGTCGGCACCATCGGCTGGTACGCGCCGGTATTCGCCGTGTTCGTCGCCTATACCTTCATGGCGCTCGAAGCGATCGCCGAGGAACTGGAAGCGCCGTTCGGTTTCGACGACAACGACCTTGCGCTGGGCGCGATCTGCGACAACATCGAGGCCTCGCTGCTGGAAATGCTCGGCGAGCCATTGCCGCCGCCGAAGCCGATCCCGGCCGATTTCGTGGTTCATTGAGCGGCGTCCGACGGGGTTCCTCGGTCACCGCTGGCGGCGGCAAACGGCCGTCCATCCAGTGAAATTTCCTTCCGGAACCGCCGCCCTCCGGAAATCGGGGCATGACTTCTTTCCACATTGCGCGGTCTGCGTGATCACGGGCGGAAAACCGCGCGAATTCCGGTTTGCCGTGCTGTCGATGATGAATGAAAGTTCATCTTAAGCTGAGCGGTGTCGCAAGAAACCGAAAAGAAATCATAATCTTGCTAAGATAGATTAATTTTGTTGGCAGTCCGGAAAGGATCTCCGAACGGGTCTGTGATAAGACCACGCTGAACACCTCGCAAGAAGGTGTCCACCACGGGACGAGGCATGACTGATTTGATGCCGCAGCGCGGGCTGCGAGCGCTGCTTTTTGCAGTGGGGTTGATGATCCTGCCGGGCACAAAGGCTGCCGACATGGCGCCGGACCCGATCGTGTTTCCGCCGGTGACCAACGTGGAACGGTCGCGTAACGTCGTCAGCGAGAGCCGGACGATCAGCGGCATCGATGCCCCGGCACCGATCAGCGTGACCGGGGGCGCGTACAGCATCAACGGCGGCGCGTTCACCCGGAACTCGGGCCGGGTGGTCCGGGGGGATATCGTTCGTGTCGGTGTGGTGTCGTCCGATGCTTTCGGCACCTCGGTCAGCGCCAAGCTTCGGGTGGGAACGCCGGCGGCGACGTCGGCATTCAAGGTGACCACCCGCAAGGCGGACACGGTGCCGGACGCCTTCAGCTTCGCACCACGGACCGAAGCGGCGCCGGGCAGCATCCAGGTCAGCGACCCCGCCCTGATCACCGGGCTCGAGGCGGCGGCTGCGATCAGCGTCAGCAGCGGCGGCAGTTACAGCATTGATGGCGGTGCCTTCACATCGGCGGCGGGCACCGTTGGCAACAACGCGCAGGTCCGTGCACGCGGAACCGCGAGCAGCAGCATCAACACCGCGTCCAGCGTCACGGTCACCATCGGCGGGGTCAGCAGCAGTTTCAGGATCACCACGACCAGGACGGCCGACACCACACCCGATCCCTTCAGTTTCCCGCCGAAGATCGACGCACCGCTCGGCAGCCTGCAGACCAGCCAGCCGACGACCATCACCGGCATCAACGCGCCGAGTCCGATTTCCATCGTTGGCGGCTTCTACAGCGTCGACGGCCAGGCGTTCACCGATGCGCCGGGCACCGTGAGCAGCGGTGCGTCGGTCACAGTGCAGGTACTGTCGTCCTTTGGCTATTCGGAATCGCGCGACGCGGTGCTGACCGTCGGCGGCGTTGCCGGTGCCTATCGCGTCACCACCCGGAGCATTACTGCGGACGGCTCGCCCGATCCGTTCAGCTTCCCTCCGCAGACGGATGTCATGACCGGCATGGCTGTCCGCAGCGAGCCGATCGTGGTGACCGGCATCGACATCGCCGTGCCGATCTCGGTCAGTGCCGGGCGCTACCAGATCAACGACGGCGCATTCACGGCGTCGCCGGGCGAAGTTGTCAACGGTGACGTCGTGGTGGCCGAGGTGCTGGCGTCCGAGCAACCGTCGACGGCGGGCAGCGCCACCGTCGCGATCGGCGACAAGCAGGCGGATTTCGTGGTGACCACCAGCGCGCGCGGCTCGACCGGGCAGGCGCCGCTGGCGTTCACGTTCGCCCCGGTGTTCAACGCCGAGCCGGGCAGCGTCAGGACGAGCCGGCCCGCAATGATCACCGGCGTCGCCGCCGGCACCCCGATTTCCGTGGTCGGCGGGCGCTACAGCGTCAACGGCCGTCCGTTCACGGCGGCCGACGGCCTGGTGTCGAGCAACGACAGCGTCGTGGTCGAAGCGGTGGCCAGCGACAGCTTCGCGACGCGCCAGGACGCGGTGCTGACCGTCGGCAGCGGCAGCGCCCCGTTCAGCGTCAGCACCCGTGCAGCGCGGACCACGCCCGACGCGTTTGCGTTCGCGCCGGTCGTCGAGGCCGCCACGGGCAGCGTCCGCAGCAGCGCAGCCGTGACGATCAGCGGCCTCGATGCGCCGGCGGAGATCGCGATCGTCGGTGGTCAGTACAGCATCGGCGGCGCGGGCTTCACCAGCAATCCCGGAAAAATCCGCAACGGGGAGATCGTCCGTATGCGGACGATGGCAGCCAGCGCGGCTGCCACCACGGTGTCGGCGACCCTGACCATCGGCGGCAGCAGTGCCGCGTTCCACGTCACCACTGCCGGTGCGGATGTCACGCCGGCCCGGTTCAGCTCGGTCAGCAACCCGGCCGCCTTCCCGCTGCTGGGGACAGTCAGTCCGTCGGTGACCGTCAGCGGCATCAGCGCGCCGATCGCGGTATCGGTGAGCGGCGGCGAGTACAGCATCAACGGCGGGCCGTTCCTGTCGATGCCGGGGGCGGTCAGCAACGGCGACCGGGTGCGTGTCATGGCGATCCCCGGGGCCAATCGCGGCGACATTGTCACGGCGACGCTGAATCTCGGCGGCCTCACCGGCACCTTCACCGTCACCTCCGATGCGCCGGCCGACGACCTCGCCGACATCTTCGAGTTCAGGGACGTCGTCGTGCCGCGCAATACGATCGTCCAGAGCGAGGCCATCGAGATCCGCGGCATCAATGTCGCCACGCCGATCTCGGTGACCGGCGGCAGCTACAGCATCAACGGCGGCGCATTCCGCAGCGCGGCATCGACGGTGGCCGGCGGGGACCTCGTCAGCGTCAAGGCCACCAGTGCCAGCACCTACGACACCGAAACGCCGCTCACCCTTAACATCGGCAGCCGCAGCACGACGTGGCTGCTGCACACTGTGGCCGACCCGAGCCAGTTGCAGGCGTTCACCCTGGTCAACGCCGAGATGTTTCCCAGCGGCATGGTGCCGGTGGGCCGTGCGCTGACGACGGTGCCGATCATCGTGGCCGGCGCGCCGTCGCCGACGGCGATCAGTGTCACCGGCGGCAGCTACAGCATCAACGGCGGCGCCTTCACAACGTCCCCGGGAACCGTGGTGAGCGGCAATTCGGTGGTCGTGCAGTTCACCGCCGCTGCCAGTTACGACACTGGTAGTTCAGTGACGTTGAGAATCGGCGCACTCAGTTCGACGCTGTCGGTGAACTCCACCATCGATCCGGTCGCGGGCACGCCCACCACGGCCACCGACTGCACCTCGCATGTCTATCGGTCGCTGGAGCCGGTGCCGCTGCGCCTGTTCGTCTGCCGGCCGACGGGCTGGCGCGCCAGCGATCGTCGCTCCGCGCTGATGCACTGGTTCGGCGGCGGCTTCGTGTTCGGCAACATCGACAACTCCGTCGGCGAAGCGCGGTACTGGGCCAGCAGTCACGGCATGGTCGGCATCGCGCCGGACTACCGGGTGAATAATCGTTTCGGCGCCTACGCCTATCTCGCGGCTGATGACGGCCGAGCCGCGCTGCGCTGGGTACAGGCCCACGCCAGCGAACTCGGCATCGACCCCGCGCGGATCGCGCTGTCCGGCTCATCGGCCGGTGGCGGCGTGGCCTTCCTCGCCGGGCTTCGCGACGCGCCGGCAACCGGTGCGGCAGACGACAACCCGCTGCAGCGCGCCGCAGCGATCATCACCCGCGCCGGCGTTCCGGACATCACCACGGTGTCGCATATCCAGCGCTTCGAGGTGGCCGCGCTGTTCGACAACCTCGGCCCGGTGATCTCGCCAAGCGTCAACCTCGACCCCGGCTACCCGCCGGTGCTGATGTTCCAGGGCGATCGGGACACCACCGTGGCGCCGACACCGAGCGTGCAGTTCTGCACCGCGCTGATCCGGCTCGGCATCCGCTGCGACTACCGCAACCAGGCCGGTGCCAGTCACGATCTGTCCGCCACCCCGGGGGCGCTGGACGCGATTCACGAAGAGACCCGCGTCTTTCTGACCAGCCTCGGCCTGCTTCCGGCGATCCGCTGACGGCGGACGGTACCGGCGTCCGCCAGGCCGCCTGACCGTGGCCTCGCGGCCGGCGTGGACGCCTCTTGCGAGCGGCGTTTGTGGTCGCCGTGCGCCCTGGTCTTGCGCGCCGTTCCCTCATTGGGCGCGCCCAGCGCCGCGACGGCTCCGCAGCCGGCCGCGGCTATCGTTGCTCTCCTTGTTTTCGCCGATCAGAAAAACTAACTCGATCAGAGGCTTGTCCGGCGAGATGAGTTCGTTATCGTTTCATTAGATTTGCGCGAGGACAATCGGCACGTTTCCTGTGTTAATCGCAAAAGCTGCCACTCAGAAAGCAGCATGCTCAGGACTGCCGTCATGTTTCAGGGGAAGATCGTGCTGCTGCGGCGGCAGGCGCTGGCCGCTTTGTTTGCCATGCCGCTGCTGTCAGCGGCGGCGGC
Source organism: Nevskia sp. (assembly GCF_051860985.1). Taxonomy (NCBI): domain Bacteria; kingdom Pseudomonadati; phylum Pseudomonadota; class Gammaproteobacteria; order Nevskiales; family Nevskiaceae; genus Nevskia; species Nevskia sp. The sequence continues at coordinate 93,441 of NZ_JBIMKV010000002.1, forward strand.
GCCCAGCATCAGCATCAACGACGTCAGTGTCACCGAAGGCAACAGCGGAACGGTGGTGGCGCGCTTCACGTTCCGCTTGTCGGCACCCGCCAGCGAGACGGTGACGGTGCGTTTCGGCACGGCCAACGGCACGGCCACTGCCGGCAGCGACTACGTCAGCCGGACCGGCACGACGACGTTTGCGCCCGGGGAGACCAGCAAGACGCAGCCGTTCACCGTCAATGGCGATACGGTTGCCGAAGGCGACGAAACCTTCTTCATCAATCTGAGCAGCCCGGTCGGTGCGACGATCGCCAAGGCCCAGGGCATCGCCACCATCGTCAACGATGACGGCGCCGCGCCACCGCCGGACACCACGCCGGATGCCTTCAGCTTCACGCCGGTGACCGATGCGGCGCCCGGCAGCGTGCAGACCAGCAACAGCATCACGGTCAGCGGCATCAATGCGGCCAGCCCGATTTCGGTGGTCGGCGGCAGCTACAGCATCAATAACGGTGCGTTCGTCACCGCGGCCGGCACCGTCACGGCAGGTCAGACGGTGCGCGTGCAGCAGACCGCCGCGTCGTCGGCCAGCACCACGACCACGGCAACGCTGAGCATCGGCGGCGTCAGCGGCGGCTATGCGGTGACCACGGCGGCGTCGACCCAGCCCAGCGTCAGCATCACCGACGCGAGCGCCAGCGAAGGCAACAGCGGCACCAGCGTGGTGCGACTGACCCTGCGGCTGTCGGCGCCATCGAGCCAGGCGGTGACGGTGCGTTTCGCGACCGCCAACGGCACGGCGACCGCCGGCAGCGACTATGTGGCCAGGACCGGTACCACCACATTCGCGCCCGGCGAGACCAGCAAGACGCAGCCCTTCACGATCAATGGTGACACCGTGGTCGAGAATGACGAAACCCTGCTCGTCAACCTCAACACGCCGGTCGGGTTGACGATCGCCAAGGGGCAGGGCGTCATCACGATCGTGAACGATGACGTGCCGCCGCCGGACACGACGCCGGAGCCGTTCGCATTTCCGCCGGTCGTCGATGCGCCGCTGGGCAGCGTGCAGACCAGCGACAGCATCACGATCAGCGGCATCAATGCACCCAGCCCGGTCGCGATCGTCGGCGGTCTGTACAGCATCGACGGCGGCAGCTTCACCGATCGCCCCGGCAGCGTCGTCAACGGCGCCCGCGTCAGCGTGCAGGTGCTGGCGGCCTACGGCTTTTCAGAAACCCGGACGGCCACCCTCAACATCGGCGGCGTATCCGCGCCATACAGCGTCACCACGGTGAGCTTCACGGCCGACGGCACGCCGGACCCGTTCCGGTTCGCACCGGTCGCCGACGCGGCGCCGGGCAGTATCCAGCGCAGTGAGACGATCACGGTCAGCGGCATCAACATCGCCGCGCCGATCACGGCCAGCGGCGGCCGCTACCGGATCAACGACGGCGCCTTCACCAGCGACCCGGGCCAGGTGGTCGACGGCGACCGGGTGACGGCCGAGTTGCAGCTGAGCCAGGCCCCGTCCACGGCCAGCACCGTGACCATCAGCATCGGCGGCGTCAGCGCCGAGTTCACCGCCACCACGGCCGAGCCGGCGAACGTCGACATCGAGCCCGATCCGTTCGCGTTCGCGCCGGTCTTCAATGCCGAGCCTGCCAGCACGCAGCGCAGCCAGCCCATAGCGGTCGGCGGCCTCAGTGGCAGTGCCGCGATTTCCGTGCAGGGCGGGCGTTACAGCGTTGATGGCGGTCCATTCCTGTCGACCGTCGGCAGCGTCACCAACGGCAGCAGCGTCGTCATCGAACAGGCGGCCAGCAACGATTACGCGTCGCGCAGCGAGGCGCTGCTCACCATCGGCAGCGCCAGCGCTGCCTTCGAGGTGACCACCCGCGCCGTCGACACCGAGCCGGATGCCTTCGCCATCGCGCCGGTGATCAATGCCGCACCGGGCAGCGTCGTGATCAGCGCGCCGGTGACGATCCACGGCATCGATGTGCCGGTCGCAATCTCGATCACCGGTGGCGAGTACAGCATCGATAACGCGCCGTTCACCGACCGCGCGGGCGATATCGGCAATGGTCAATCCCTGCGGCTGCGAGTCACGGCGTCGGGCGCCTATGCGAGCACCACGGCGGCAACGCTGACTGTCGGCGGCGCTTCCGCCGTGTTCGATGTGAGCACGCTGAGCGCCGACACCACGCCGGACCCGTTCAGCTTCAGTAGCGTCTCGGCGGCCTTCCCGCTGCTGGCGACGGTCAGCGAGCCGGTGACGGTGCAGGGCATCACCGCGCCGATCACGGCCGCTGTGAGCGGTGGCGAGTACAGCATTAACAATGGGCCGTTCATGACCTTGCCGGGCCCGGTGTCGGCGGGCGACCGGATTCGCCTGCTGGTCATCCCGGGAGCCAATCGCGGTGAGCTCCGCACTGCCACATTGAACCTGGGTGGCGTGACCGGCAGCTTCTCGGTCACCGCGTCGGCGCCGATCGACGACGACCCGGACATCTTCGAGTTCCGCGAGCGCAGCGGCCCGCGCGGAAGCGTGGTCCGCAGCGAAACCATCCTGGTTCGCGGCGTCAATGTCGCCACGCCGATCTCGGTCACCGGCGGCGAGTTCAGCATCAACGGCGGCCCGTTCGGCAGTTCGGCCGCGACGGTGCGCGGCCAGGATCGCGTCACCCTGCAGGCCAGCACCGGCAGCAGCTATGACGCCGAGACCCGCGTCACCGTCAACATCGGCATCCGCAGCACCGTGTGGTCATTGCGGGCGGATCGCGACCCGAGCCGCCTGCAGGCGTTCACGCTGGTCAACGCCTCGATGTTCGCTGGCGGCGCCGTGCCGCCGGGCAGCGTGCTGACCACCGTTCCGATCACCGTCTACAACCCGCCGTCGCCCACCGCGATCAGCATCACCGGCGGTCTCTACAGCATCAACGGCGGGCCGTTCGTGTCGGCGGCGGGGACCGTGGCCAGCGGCGATTCAGTGGTGGTCCAGTTCACGGCAGCGGCCAGTTACGAGACAGCGAAATCGGTGACGCTGAAGATCGGCAGCCTCAGCTCGACGCTGTCGGTCTCCACCACCGTCGACCCGGTGGCCGCCACGCCGACAGCGGCCACCGATTGCAGCGCGCACGTCTACCGCACGCTGGCGCCGGTGCCGTTGCGCCTGTTCGTCTGCAAGCCGGCGGGATGGCGGTCGAGCGATCGCCGGTCGGCGCTGGTGCACTGGTTCGGCGGCGGTTTCCTGTTCGGCAATACCGACAACTCGGTCGGCGAAGCGCGCTACTGGGCGAAGAATCACGGGATGGTCGGCATCGCGCCGGACTACCGCGTCAACGACCGCTTCGGCACCTACTCCTATCTTGCAGCCGATGATGGTCGTGCCGCCTTGCAATGGGTGCAGGCGCATGCCGACGAGCTCGGCATCGATCCTGCGCGCGTCGCGCTGTCGGGTTCCTCGGCCGGCGGCGGCGTGGCGTTCTTCGCCGCGCTACGTGACGCCCCGGTGAGCGGCTCCGCAGCCGACAACCCGCTGCTGCGCCCGGCGGCCATCGTCACCCGCGCCGGCGTGCCGGACATCACCACCGAATCGCATATCCAGGCCTACCGGAACGCCGATCGCTTCGCCGACCTCGGCCCGGTGATCTCGCCGAGCGTCAACCTCGATGCCGGCTTCCCGCCGGTGCTGCTGTTCCACGGCGACCGCGACACGACGGTGGCGCTGACGCCCAGCGTGCACTTCTGCTCGTCGCTGATCCGGCTCGGCATCCGCTGCGAGTACCGCAACCAGGCCGGCATGGGCCACGACCTGTCGAGCGGTGGCACCGGCATCGACGCGATCCGCGAGGAGACGCGGGCCTTCCTGGCCAGCCTCGGCTTGCTGCCGGCGCTGCCGTAGGGGCGACGGGCGGCGCGGACGGCAACGGCGTTCCGTCCCGGGCGATGGGCCGGCAGCCGTGCCGTCCCGTCGTCCCGGTATACTCCGCGCAAATTTTGACCGCCCGCCCCATGTCGCAGCCCGCTCCTCGCGTTCCGCAAGCCCAGATCCGCAACTTTTCGATCATTGCCCACATTGACCACGGCAAATCGACCCTGGCCGACCGGATCATCCAGATCTGCGGCGGGCTCGAAGAGCGCGAGATGCAGGCGCAGGTGCTCGACAACAACCCGATCGAGCGCGAGCGCGGCATCACCATCAAGGCGCAGGCGGTGTCGCTGAACTACCGGGCCAAGGACGGGCTGCTCTACCAGCTGAACTTCATCGATACGCCGGGCCACGTCGATTTCTCCTATGAAGTCAGCCGTTCGCTCGCCGCCTGCGAGGGCGCGCTGCTGGTCGTCGATGCCTCGCAGGGTGTCGAGGCACAGTCGGTCGCCAACTGCTACACGGCGCTGGAGCAGAAGCTGGAAGTGATGCCGATCCTCAACAAGATCGACCTGCAGAACGCCGAGCCGGAGCGCGTCAGCCAGGAGATCGAGGACATCATCGGCATCGAGGCGACCGATGCGCTGCGCATCTCGGCCAAGACCGGCCTCGGTGTCACCGATGTGCTGGAAGCGCTGGTGCAGCGGCTGCCGGCGCCGAAGGGCACGGTCGATGCGCCGCTGCAGGCGCTGATCGTCGATTCCTGGTTCGACCCCTACCTCGGTGTGGTGTCGCTGGTCCGCGTCGTCAACGGCCGCATCCAGAAGGGCCAGAAGATCCGCGTGATCTCCACCGGCAAGGACTACGAAGTGACGATGATGGGCGTGCATTCGCCGAAGCGGGTGCTGCGCGATTCGCTGGAGACCGGCGAGGTCGGCTTCATCGTTGCCGGCATCAAGGACATCTTCGGCGCGCCGGTCGGCGACACGCTGACCGAAGCCAGCCGCGCGTCGGTCGAGCAGCTGCCCGGGTTCCGTCAGGTGCAGCCGCGCGTGTTCGCCGGCATGTTCCCGGTCGACGCCGATGATTTCGAGGACTTCCGTGAGTCGCTGCAGAAGCTGCGCCTGAACGATTCGGCACTGCAGTTCGAGCCGGAGAATTCCTCGGCGCTTGGCTTCGGCTTCCGCATCGGCTTCCTCGGCATGCTGCACATGGAAATCGTGCAGGAGCGGCTGGAGCGCGAGTACAACCTGAACCTGATCACCACAGCGCCGAGCGTGGTCTACGAGATCGAGACTCCGACCGGCGAGACCAAGAAGATCGACAACCCGTCCGACCTGCCCGACGCCGGCGCCTACAAGGACATCCGCGAGCCGATCATCCTGTGCCGCCTGCTGATGCCGCAGACCTATGTCGGCGCGGTGATGCAGCTGTGCATGGAAAAGCGCGGCGTGCAGAAGAACCTGCGCTATCACGGCAACCAGGTGCAGCTGGAGGTCGAGATGCCGCTGGCCGAAGTGGTGCTGGACTTCTTCGACCGGCTGAAATCGGTCAGCCGCGGTTTCGCCAGCTTCGAGTACGAATTCGAGCGCTTCCAGACCGCGCCGCTGGTCAAGCTCGACGTGCTGGTCAACGGCGACAAGGTCGATGCGCTGGCGACCATCGTTCATCGCAACGACGCCGAAACCCGTGGCCGCGATCTCTGCGAGCGGATGAAGGACGTGATCCACCGGCAGATGTTCGATGTCGCCATCCAGGCGGCGATCGGCGCCAAGATCATTGCCCGTTCGACCGTCAAGGCGATCCGCAAGAACGTGCTGGCCAAGTGCTACGGCGGCGACATCAGCCGCAAGAAGAAGCTTCTTGAAAAGCAGAAGGAAGGCAAGAAGCGCATGAAGCAGGTCGGTTCGGTGGAGATCCCGCAGGAGGCCTTCCTGGCCGTGCTGGGTGTCGACCGCCGCAGCTGATGCCGTTCCAACGCTGGGCGCTCGCGGCCAGTCCCAAGCAGTTCACCCGTCCAACGTCCGGTCTCCATTCATGAGCTTCACCGTCCTGTTCAACCTGATTCTCACCGTGGCGACGGTGGTCACCGGCATCATCTGGTCGATCGAGCGCTTCAGCGCCGCGCCGAAGCGCGCCCGGCGCGTCGCCGCCACCGGCATCCCGGAGAAGCAGGGCGCGTTCTCGGAATTCTTCGGCGGCCTGTTCCCGGTGATCGCGGCGGTGTTCGTGATCCGCTCGTTCCTGTACGAGCCGTTCCGGATTCCGTCCGGCTCGATGATCCCGACCCTGCACGTCGGCGACTTCATCCTGGTCAACAAGTTCTCCTACGGGCTGCGCTGCCCGGTCGGCGGCTGCAAGATCGTCGAGCTTGGCGAGCCGAAGCGCGGCGATGTGGTGGTGTTCATCTACCCGAACACCGATGCCTCGGACCCGAACCGGGGCAACGATTTCATCAAGCGGGTGATCGGCACGCCCGGCGACCGCATCCAGTACGCCGGCAAGCGGCTGACGGTGAACGGCGTCGAAGCGCCGATCTCGATGGCGGCGGTGCAGAGCGACGTCGGCTACGGCGATGTCCGCATGCACGAGGACTTCGGCGGCGTGAAGCACGACATCCTGATCAAGCCGGACCGCGTCTCCGATCCGTTCAGCTGCCCGTTCGTGCAGCCCAACGGCGACAACTTCGAGTTCACCGTGCCGCCCGGGCACTATTTCATGATGGGCGACAACCGCGACGGCTCCAACGACAGCCGCTGCTGGGGCACCGTCCCGGAAGCGAACCTGAAAGGGCGCGCCGAGCTGGTCTGGATGAGCTGGGACCATGAACGGGCGCGGCCGGTGCTGTCGCGGATCGGTACCCTGATCCGCTGACCTTCAGGTTCGGCCACTCGAACCGCGGGTCAACGGAGCACCTCATGAAAGCACGCACGTCGCAGCTGGGTCTCGGTTTGTGGAGCGGCCTGTACCTGTTCGGCAGCATCGCCTTCATCGCGCTGTGCGGCATCAAGATCGGCCCGCTGTACCTGAACGAATTCACCGTCAACAAGGCGGTGCGCGATGTCGCCGCACAGGCCTCGGTGGTCGGCAGCGAGGTCGATGTCGCCGCCGTGCGCAGCGCGCTGCAGAAGCGCTGGGACATCGACTACATCGACCAGATCGAGCCGCGCGACATCAAGGTGGTGCGCAACCAGGCCGGTCTGTTCCTGAGCTACGACTACGACGCCGAAGTGCCGCTGTTCGCCAACATCATCGTGGTCGCGCACTTCGCCCATGACGTTCCCCTGCGCGCGGTACCCGGCGGTTGAGCGCGCGCGAGATCGAAGCAGCAGCGCGCGAGCGCCTGCAGCAGGCCGTTGGCTATCGCTTCCGTGATGCCGGCCTGCTGCTGCGGGCGCTGACTCACCGTTCGGCCGGCCACGACAACAACGAGCGTCTCGAATTCCTGGGCGACGCGCTGCTGAACTTCACCGTGGCGGCCGAGATCTTCCGGCTGCGGCCGAAGGCGCCGGAAGGCGACCTGTCGCGGCTGCGGGCCAGCGTGGTACGCGAGGAAACCCTGGCGCTCGCCGCCCGCCGCGTGCCGCTGTCAGAGGCGATGCGCTTCGGCCCCGGCGAGCTGCGCACTGGCGGCCACAAGCGGGCCTCGTCGCTGGCCGACGGTCTGGAAGCGCTGGTTGGTGGTGTCTATCTCGATGGCGGCATCGAGCCGGCGCAGGCGCTGTGCCTGCGGCTGCTGGCGCCGGAACTGGCCAGCCTACCGGAAGTCGGTTCGCTGAAGGATTTCAAGACCCGCCTGCAGGAAGTGCTGCAGGCGCAGTCGCGGCCGCTGCCGGAATACAGTGTGCTCAGCGAGGACGGACCGGCCCATCGCCGCAATTTCAAGGTTCGCTGCCAGCTCGCCGATGTGGCGCTGGCGACGGAAGCGGAAGCACACTCTCGGCGCATTGCCGAGCAACGGGCGGCCAGCATGATGCTGGACGCGATCACCTCAAGCGAGAAAAAGAAGCATGCGTAGCGGAGTCGTGGCCATCGTCGGCCGGCCGAATGTCGGCAAATCCAGTCTTCTCAACGCCCTGGTCGGCCGCAAGGTCTCGATCACGGCACCGAAGCCGCAGACCACCCGGCATCGCATCCAGGGCGTGCTGCACGGCGACGAGGCCCAGGTGGTGTTCGTCGACACGCCGGGCATGCACCGGGCGGCCAAGAAGGCGCTGAACAAGGCGATGAACGACGCCGCCAGCAACAGCCTGCACGAGATCGACCTCGCCTTGTTCGTCATCGAGGCCGGCCGCTGGACCGACGAGGACGACGCGGTGCTGGAGCGCCTGAAGTCGGTCAAGGCGCCGGTGGCGCTGGTCATCAACAAGGTCGACCAGTTCAGCGACAAGAACGCGCTGCTGCCGCTGATGGAGAAGCTCAGCCCCCTGCGCGAATGGGCCTTCGTGATGCCGCTGTCGGCACTCAAGGGCGCCAATGTCAACGTGCTGGCCAAGCAGCTGCTGGCGCGGATGCCGGACGGCCCGCCGCTGTATCCGGAAGGTCAGGTGGTCGGCCATGACCTCGGCTTCACGATCTCCGAGCTGGTGCGCGAAAAGCTGATGCGCTCGCTGGCCCAGGAACTGCCGTACGCGCTGACCGTGGAAACCGAGGCGCTGGAGCAGGAAGGCGCGCTGCTGAAGGCCAGCGCAGTGATCTGGGTCGAGCGCGATGGCCAGAAGAAGATCGTCATCGGCGAGAACGGCGAGATGCTCAAGCGCATCGGCACCGCTGCCCGCCGCGAGCTGGAAACGCTGACCGGCCGCAAGGTGTTCCTGAAGCTCTGGGTCCGGGTCAAGGAAGGCTGGACCGACGATCCGAAGGCGCTGAGCCGCTTTGGCTACGAAGGCGGCTAGTGCAGCACAGACAACGAAGCGTGAGTGAAATGGCGATGGATCGTGATGCGAATCAAGGCGCGATGAGGAGCCATCGTTGTTCGATGGCGACGATTCGCAACGCCGAGTCGCGCCGCGAGACACGGCACGGCGCTAGCGGCTTGTTGTACGCGTTGCACTAGACGTCCGGCGGCCCGACGCAGCCGTGGCCACCGCCCGCATCGAACTGCAGCCGGCCTGGCTGCTGTCGCAGAAACCCTACCGCGAAACCAGCGAACTGCTGGAAGTGCTGAGCCGCGATCACGGCCGCGTCGGCCTGGTGGCGCGGGGGCTGCGCGGCGCCCGCGCCCGGCAGCGCGGCGTGGTCGGTCCGTTTCGGCCGCTGCTGCTGTCCTGGGCCGAGAAAGGCGAACTCGGCACCTTGACCGCCGTCGAGGCCGGCGGCCCGGAAGTGCCGCTGCCCGGCGAGCAGATCTACCTCGGCTGGTATCTCAACGAGCTGCTGCTGAAGCTGCTGATCCGCCACGATCCGCATCCGGCGCTGTGGGCCGACTACGGCACCGCGATGGACCGGCTGGGGCTTGGCGTGGCAGCTGGCGAGGCAGGCCTCCGGGTGTTCGAGAAGCGCCTGCTCGAGCAGCTGGGCTACGGTCTGCCGCTCGACGAGTCGATCGATCCGCAGGCCCATTTCCAGTTCCGCCCGGATCTCGGCTTCCGGCGCTGCGATCCGGATGCGCCGGCGGCGCTGGCCGGCGCCAGCCTGCTGGCCCTGCACCGCGAAACGCTGTCGACCGCCGCCGAACGCGACGATGCCCGCCGGCTGATGCGGATGGCGCTGGAACCGCATGTGCCAAGGGCGTCGCTGCGCACCCCGGGCCTGCTGCGCGAGCTGCGGGCGCTGCGGCGACCCGCCTGATATCGCGCCAGGCCTACCGTTCATATTTCCGGGTGTACAGACGTGCGCACGCTGCGTCACGATCCGCTAGATTCACTTTTCTTCGACAACAGAGGTGGCTATGCAAGACGTGTCCGCTGTGAGCCGCGCAAGGATCGCGCCCCTGACGAATGCCGGCGGACGCCGGAGCGCGCGAGCGCTGGTGCTGGTGGCTGCGGGGCTGCTGGCCTCGGCGGCGCAAGCTGATTTCCTGTCGCCGATCCCGACCTACGGGGTCAACGGAACCGCCGTGTTCGGCGTCGGCAGCGGCTTCACGCTGCGCGACAGCGAGCCGGGCGGCATCGTCGCGGCGGCGGTCGCCGACAGCACCGGCCGGCTCTATGTGCTCTACCGCGCCGTGCCGCCGGCGGCCAGCGACAGCCATCTGTACATCGTCCGGCTCGATGCCAACGGAGCGCTGGACAGCAGCTTCACCCGCGCGGACTTCGGCCTGAGCAGCGCGTTCGACGATAACCTTGCGCTCGGCTTCGACGAGTCGCGCAGCCGCTTCTACCTGGTCACCTTGCCGCCGACCCCGACGGCCGGCTTCATCACCGTGTCCGCCCGCGATGCCGGCGGTCTGCGCGATCCGGACTTCAACGGCGGCACCGATCTGACGATCACCCCGACCAAGCTGATCGACAACCGCTTCAGCCTTGCTGCGACGGTCGACCGGACCTCCGGCCGTCTGGTGCTGGCCGGTGCCTTCCTGACCAGCAGCGAACCGGACGCGGTGCTCGGCAACCTGCAGGCCTTCACTTATGCGGTGACGCCGGCCGGCGCGCTCGACATCAGCTACAACAGCACCGGCCTGCGCGAGCCGGCGGCCCCGGTTTCCGCTTCCATCAGCTCGTCGCTGGGCTTCGGTGCGGCTTCATCTGCCACCACCGGCCGGGTGCTCAACTTCGGCAGCGGCAAGGTGTCGCCGTCGCGCTTCGTGGGTACCGTGTTCAGCGACAACATCGACGGCGTGCCGACCAGCACCTTCGGCACCGAGGGTCTCGGCGTGGTCGACATCACCGCGACGACGCCGCCCGGCGAAGGGCAGGCGAACCTCACCCAGCTGCTGTTCGGCCGCATCCTGCCGAGTGGCGTGACCCAGCTGATCGGCGTCAACGGCATCCTGCAGCTGGCCAGCCGCACCTATGTCACCGGCACCACCTCGGTGGCCGGCGTGCAGCTGACGCCGGAAGGCGTGCCCGATACCCGCTTCAAGGGCACCGGCATCTTCACCACGCCGTTCGCGATCGGCCGCGCGCCGCCGACGGTGCTGTTTGCCGACGGCAGCTTCGCCTCGGTGTTCAAGTCCAGCTCGACCGAGATCTCGGTGCTGGCGGTCGAAGGCTTCAGCGTGTTCGCCGAAGACGGCACCACCGGTGGCTCGACCACCGGCGGCACCACGACCGGCGGTTCGACCACCGGCGGCAGCACCGGTGGCGGAACGGGCGGCACCACGGGCGGTACGACCGGCGGCAGCACCACGGGGGGCAGCACCGGTGGCGCAACGACCGGCGGGACCACCACCGGCGGCGCCAGCAGCTCGGGTGGCGGCGGCGCGTTCGGCTTGTACGGGCTGGCGGGCCTGATGCTCGGCGGCCTGCTGCGTCGTCGTCGCGCGGTCGGCAGCGCACAGCGCGGCTGATCGTGGCGGTGCGAAGGCCACCGGCCTGCCGCCTTGCGGCAGGCCGGTGGCCTTCGGCTTTTCAGCGGCCTGGATAGCTGTCGTGGCAGCCAGACAGCGCAGGTGACCGGAGCGTCGGGACGGCGGGGCAGGGCCTACAATGGCCGACCTCATTTTCCTTCCCGAAGCCTGCCCTCCATGTCTGTCCTGAGACTCGGCGTCAACGTTGATCACATCGCCACGGTCCGTCAGGCCCGTGGCACGCCTTACCCCGATCCCGTGGAGGCCGCGCTGCTGGCGGCGGCCAGCGGGGCCGACAGCATCACCATTCACCTGCGTGAAGACCGTCGCCATATCCAGGATCACGATCTGGCGCGGCTGACGCCGGTCTGCCCGGTGCCGATCAATCTGGAAATGGCGGTGACGCCGGGGATGGTCGACATCGGCGTGGCGGCGCGACCGAAATACGTGTGTCTGGTGCCGGAGCGTCGCGAGGAGCGCACCACCGAGGGTGGTCTCGATGTGGCCGGCAACCTGCCGGCGGTGCGCGAGGCCTGCCGGCGGCTGGCCGAGGCGGGCTGCACCGTGGCGCTGTTCATCGCCGCCGATCCGGCGCAGCTGGCGGCGGCAAAGGCCAGCGGCGCGCCGCAGCTGGAGATCCATACCGGCCATTACGCCGACACCGACGGCGCCGAACAGGCCGCCGAGCTGGCGCGGATCACCGCCTTCGCGCGCGAAGCGCAGGTCATGGGTTTCGAGGTGCACGCCGGCCACGGCCTCAATGCCTGCAATGTCGGTCCGATTGCGGCGATCCCGGACATCGTCGAGCTGAACATCGGCCACGCGATCATTGCTCGCAGCCTGTTCATCGGCCTGCCGGCCGCGATCGCCGAAATCCGCCAGGCGATGACGGTCGCCCGCCGCGCCGCGCTGGGCTGATCCGGGCCGGTGATCTACGGCATCGGCACCGATCTGCTGCGCATCGACCGCTGCGAGGCGCTGCACGCGCGGCAGGGCGAGCGGGCGCTCGACAAGCTGCTGATGCCGGAGGAGCGCGCCGCGCTCGGCCAGGCCAAGAGCCCCGGCTACGCGATCGCCCGCGCGTTCGCGGCCAAGGAGGCCTTCGTCAAGGCGCTGGGCACCGGTTTTCACGGCGTCAGCTACCAGGATGTCGGCGCCGTGCGCGCGCCGAAGGCCCGGCCGCAGCTGATCTTCAGCGCCGCGATGCAGACCCGGCTGGCGGCGCTCGGCATCACGGCCGCCCATCTGTCGTTCACCGACGAGGCCGGGATGATCATCGCCTTCGTGGTCCTGGAGTGCGGGTCGATCCCCGCCGCGCGGGCCGGTCAGTCCCCGTAAAATGCCGGCATGAACCCGATCACGCTCCCCGACACCATCGGCAACACGCCGCTGGTGCAAGTCACCCGTCTGCCCGGCATCGGCAACAACCGCCTGTTCCTGAAGCTGGAAGGCAACAATCCGGCCGGCTCGGTCAAGGACCGTCCGGCCTATTCGATGATCCGTCGCGCCGAGGAGCGTGGCGAGATCAAGCCCGGCGATACGCTGATCGAAGCGACTTCCGGCAACACCGGCATCGCGCTGGCGATGGCGGCGGCGATGCGCGGTTTCCGCATGGTGCTGATCATGCCGGCGCACCTGTCGGTGGAGCGGCGCGCGGTGATGAAGGCCTTTGGCGCCGAGCTGATCCTGGTCAGCAAGGAAGAAGGCATGGAAGGCGCGCGCGACCTGGCGCTGCAGATGGAACAGGACGGCAAGGGCAAGGTGCTGAACCAGTTCGGCAATCCGGACAACCCGCGCGCCCACTACGAGGGCACGGCACCGGAAATCTGGACTGCGCTGAATGGCTCGCTGACCCATTTCGTCGCGACCATGGGCACCACCGGCACGATCATGGGCTGCTCCCGCTATCTCAAGGAGCAGAACCCGGCGGTGCAGGTGGTCGGCGTGCAGCCGGACGGCGAGTCGTCGATTCCCGGTATCCGCAAGTGGCCGGAGGCCTACCTGCCGACCATCTTCGACCGCAAGCGCGTCGATCGCGTCGTCGAGGTATCGACCCGCCAGGCCGAAGACACGATGCGCGATCTGGCCAAGATCGAAGGCGTGTTCTGTGGCCCGTCGTCCGGCGGCTCGGTATGGACCGCGCTGCAGCTGTGCCGGGAACTGAGCGGGGCGACGATCGCGGCCATCATCTGCGACCGTGGTGACCGCTACATCTCGACCGGCGTCTTCCCCGAGTGACCCGTCGCCGCAAGCCGCCGCCGGACACCGAGTTCAGCGCCACCGTCACCGATCTCGATCACGACGGTCGGGGCGTGGCCCGTGTCGACGGCAAGGTCACCTTCATCTTCGGTGCGCTGCCCGGCGAAACCGTGCGTTACAAGCTGCTGCGGGTGACCCGCGCGCTCGATGAGGCGGTAGCGACTGCGATCGACGTGCCGTCGCCCGATCGTGTCGAGCCGGGCTGTGCCCACTTCGGCACCTGCGGCGGCTGCTCGCTGCAGCATCTGGCACCGGCCGCGCAGGTCGCGTTCAAGCAGCAGGCGATGCTCGAGGCGCTGCGGCGCATCGGTGGCGTGACGCCCGCCGCCGTCGCCGAACCGGTGCTTGGCCCGGCCTGGGGCTATCGCCGCCGCGCCCGCATGGGTGTGAAGCTGGTCAACAAGAAGGGCGGCGTGCTGGTCGGCTTTCGCGAGCGTGACGCCAATGCGCTGGCGGTGCTGGAGCGCTGCGAAGTGGTCGACGCCCGGCTGGGCGAGCGGCTGCGCAAAATCGGCGCGCTGTTCGAATCCTTGAGCATTGCCGACCAGATCCCGCAGATCGAGGTGTCTGCGGCCGAGCACGTGGCGGTCACCATCCGCGTGCTGACCCTGCCCAGCGAGGACGATCGCGCCAAGCTGCTGGCCTTCGCGGCCGAGCACGATTTCGACTTCTACCTGCAGCCCGGCGGTCCGGATTCCCTGGTGCCGCTGGCCGAGGTGCGACCGCTGGACTACTCGCCGGATGGCAGCGCTCTGCGGCTGAATTTCCTGCCGGCCGATTTCATCCAGATCAATGCCGAGGTCAGCCAGCGCATGGTGGGTCAGGCGCTCGAATGGTTGGCGCCGGCGGCTGGCGATGCGGTGCTGGAACTGTTCGCCGGCCTCGGCAACTTCACCTTGCCGATCGCCGCCCGCGGCGCGCAGGTGACGGCGGTGGAAGGCGAGGCCGGGCTGGTCGCACGCGGTCTGACCAACCTGCAGCGCAACGGTTACGACGGCCGCTTCCTGAAAGCCGATCTGTTCAAGCCGGACCCGAAGGCGGACTGGCTGAAGACCCGCTACGACCTCGCGCTGATCGACCCGCCGCGCAGTGGCGCCAAGGAAATCCTGCCGCTGCTGGCCGCGACCCGGGCGCGCCGCATCGTCTATGTTTCCTGCCATCCGGGCACGCTGGCGCGCGATGCCGGCGAACTGGTCAATACCCACGGCTACCGCCTGGCGCGGGTCGGGGTGCTGGACATGTTCCCGCACACGACCCACGTCGAGTCGATGGCACTCTTTGAACGCGCCGCGTGAGTCACCGCCGCCCGCTCCCCGATTTCCCCCTATGAACCGAAGACGTGATCCATGGCAATTGAAATCGAGCGCAAGTTTCTGGTCGTCGGCGACGACTGGCGCGGCCAGGCGACCCGCCGCGTGCCGATGCGGCAGGGCTATCTGACCGAGGACAACGGCCGAAGCTCGATCCGCGTGCGTCTGCAGGGTGTCGAGGCGCGCCTGAACATCAAGGCGGCAGTGGTCGGCCGCGCACGAGCCGAGTACGACTACGAAGTGCCGGTCAAGGACGCCCACAAGATCCTCGACACGCTATGCGTCGGGCTGGTCGACAAGGTGCGCCACTACATTGACGTGACCGGCCCGGACGGCCAGCCGCTGACCTGGGAAATCGACGAGTTCGCTGGCGCCAACGCCGGCCTGGTGGTCGCCGAGATCGAACTGAAGGCCGCCGACCAGGCGATCGACAGCCCCGCCTGGCTGGGCCTGGAAGTGACCGACGACCGGCGCTATTACAATCACAGCCTTGCGCTGCACCCGTGGCGAGACTGGCCCGAAAACGAGCCGACGTGACGCCGCTTCCCTCACAGCACCCCCACGCGCCCGCATGACCCTGGGACCGATCATGGCCGACGTTGCCGGCCTGGCTCTGACTGCCGAAGACCGCGAAGTGCTGGCCCACCCGCTGGTCGGTGGCGTGATCCTGTTCGCCCGCAACTACTCGGACCCCGAGCAGCTGCGCGCGCTGTGCAATGAGCTGCTGGCGATCAAGTCGCCGCGGCTGCTGATCGCGGTCGACCACGAGGGCGGCCGGGTGCAGCGCTTCCGGGTCGGCTTCACGCGGATTCCGGCGATGGGCACGCTCGGCCGGCTGCATGAAGAATCCGGCCTGCGGGCGGTCGAGGAGGCGCGGCAGCACGGCGAAACCATCGGCCGCGAGCTGGCCGGCTTCGGCATCGACCTGTGCTTCGCGCCGGTGCTCGATCGCGACTGCGGCGTGTCGACGGTGATCGGCGATCGCGCGTTCGCGGCCGATCCGCAGCTGATCATCAAGCTGTCGCGCGCCTTCCGCTCCGGTCTCAATGCCGCCGGCCTGAAAGCCACCGGTAAGCATTTCCCGGGACACGGGGCGGTGGCCGCCGATTCGCACCTGGAACTGCCGATCGATCGCCGGCCGTTCGCCGACATCGAGCGCCAGGACCTGGTGCCGTTCAAGGCCTTGATCGATGACGGCATCGAAAGCCTGATGCTGGCCCATGTCCGCTACTGCGCCTACGACGAGATTCCGGCCTCGTTCTCCCGCAAGTGGATTCGCGGTCTGCTGCGCAGCCAGTACAAGTACAACGGCGCGGTGTTCTGCGACGACCTGTGCATGAAGGGCGCCGTGGTGGTGGGTGACATCGTCGAGCGCGCGCGGGTGGCGATCACCGCCGGCTGCGACATGCTGCCGGTCTGCAACGACCGCAGCGAAGTGGTGAAGCTGCTCGACGCGCTGCCGGTCAAGCAGCGGCGACTTTCCAGCGCCCGCCTGAAGGCGCTCTACCGGACGGTCTGAGCCGATGTCCCTCGATACCGCAGATGCCCTGAACGTGCTCGCCCAGGCCGACTGCCTGCACGACGAGGCCGAGGTAGCCGCCGCCTACGACAAGCTGGCCGCCGAGATCACCGCCGAGTACGCAGATCGTGCACCGCTGATTCTTTGCGTGATGAACGGCGGCCTGATCCCGACCGCTGAAATCACCCGCCGGCTGCGCTTCCCGTTCCAGATGGACTACCTGCACGCCACTCGCTACCGCGGGGCCACGACCGGCGGTGGCCTGATCTGGAAGCGCCAGCCGCCGGCGATCCTCGAGGGCCGCCATGTGCTGGTGATCGACGACATCCTCGACGAAGGCCATACCCTGGTGGCGATCCGCAAGGCGCTGGCCGAGTTCGCGCCGTTGAGCCTGAAGGTCGCTGTGCTGGCCGAGAAACTGCACGACCGTCGCGCCGCTGGCGCCCACGCGGAGTTCATCGGCTTGAGCGTGATCGATCGCTACGTCTTCGGCTGCGGCATGGATTACCACGAGTGCTGGCGGCAACTGCCGGCGATCTACGCACTGCGCGGCGCCTGATTTCCCAACGACATTCCCGGACGTATTTCATGACTACCGCTGCCCGCAAGCCCGCCAAGGTCGCCGTCATCGGCGGTACCGGCATGAACCAGTGGCCGGGCCTGGACGTCATCGATTCGGTGCTGGCCGATACGCCTTACGGCGCGCCGTCGGCGCCGCTGGTGCATGGCACGGTGGCGGGTGTCGAGGCGATCTTCCTGGCCCGCCACGGCGAGGGCCACAAGCTGCCGCCGCATGCGATCAACTACCGGGCCAACCTCTGGGCGCTGAAGCAGGCGGGTGTCGAGCAGGTCATCGCCATCGGTGCCGTCGGCGCCATCGCCGGCTGGTTTGCACCTGGCGCGCTGGCCATCCCGCACGATCTGATCGACTACACCTGGGGCCGGGAGCACACCTATTTCGACGGCCGGCCCGGCAGTGGCCTGAAGCACATCGAGTTCAATCAGCCGTACGCCCCGGCGGTCCGCCGGGCGCTGATCGAGGCGGCCCGTGCTGCCAATGTCGAGGCCCGCGACGGTGGCGTCATGGCCGTCACCCAGGGGCCGCGCCTGGAGTCCCCCGGCGAGATTCGCCGGCTCAAGCAGGACGGCTGCGACATGGTCGGCATGACCAGCATGCCGGAAGCGGCACTGGCTGCCGAACTGGACCTGCCATATGCCTGCGTTGCCGTCAGCGTCAACTGGGCGCCTGGCATCGGCAGCGGCGACATCCACGGCCAGATCGAGCACTGGCTGGCCCTGAGCATGGCCAAGGTACGGGCGATTCTCGAACGGGCACTGCCGGTGCTCGGAGCGGACTGACGGCGCCACGCGCAGCGTTCAGGCGCGACCGCTCAAGGTTTTCCGTCGGCGGCCGCTACCCACTTCCAAACCCTGGGTCAGCACCGCGAAGTCATCCGCTCCGGCTGGCAGCAGCGGGGTTCAGACGCGCTGTTTTGGCGCATTGCGGACCTGAATCACGCTGGCAACCGAACTTGCCCGTTTTTGCGCCTTCGGCTTGTCGAAAAAACAGGCCAGATTTACGATTAATTGACGTTAATAGTCCACCATTGAGACTTGACTCAGATCGGGGTGTTTGCCCCCTATCTGCCCACTCGTCGTCCGCCACCGAGTGCCGTAATGAAGTTCAGCAAGTTCCTCGCAGGTCGCTCATTCGTCCAGTTCGCTTTCATCGCCTTGCTGATGGCGAGCGGCCTGGTTCCAGTTACCGCTCAGGCACAAGCCGCGCTGACGGTGAGCATTGCGGACGCGTCGACGCAGGAAGGGAACAGCGGGACGAAGAACCTGCCGTTTACGGTGACGCTGAGTCGTGCGGCGACGGTGACGGTGACGGTTCGTGCGACGACGTCGAACGGGACGGCGACGAGCGGCACGGACTACAACGGCGGCGCGCTGACGGTGACGTTTGCGCCTGGCGAGACGAGCAAGATCGGCAACGTCGGCATTCGTGGCGATACCGATTTCGAGGCTGACGAAACCTTCTTCGTGACGCTAAGCAACCCGACTGGCGGCGCTGTGCTGGGCCGCGCGCAGGCGACCGGCACGATTCTGAACGACGACGTTGGCACGGACACGACCCCTGACGGGTTCAGTTTTGCGCCGGTGACGGGCGCGGCGT